>NZ_JAUPWM010000238.1:0-354 GCF_032436795.1 Streptomyces sp. P9(2023) | reverse complement strand
TACGTGGGTAGGTCATTAACCGACCCCCATCAAGGATTTTCACCACTGGTTCAGGCAAAGCATTTCTTATGTCTGCCTTGTTATAGACATTCCGCAACAGCACTGCAAAGCCTTGCATGAGCTTTCGCTTGTTCACGTCAAGAGCTTCTTGCTGGTCCCAGATTTCCTGCATACGATCATGCAGGCTTGGGTGGATAGGCGCTTTCTGTATGTGTTTGGTTCCCAATCCGGGCTGACGCTGGACATTGGTAAGCACCTGATTTCGCCAGTAAAACCCATCACGACCAGTCAGGTTGGTATTTTCGTTGACGATATTCCGAACCTGTTCATTAATGACCATCTGTTCGTCACGGG
>NZ_JAUPWM010000237.1:0-354 GCF_032436795.1 Streptomyces sp. P9(2023) | reverse complement strand
AAGCTCTATCACCCGTTCCCCGCAGGCGCGGGGATGAACCGTGCTGCGCGCTGAGCTTGGCGTCCCACGACTCCCGTACCCCGCAGGCGCGGGGATGAACCGTAGCCCAGTAGCGGCATCAACGCGAGGGTGAGCCGTTCCCCGCAGGCGCGGGGATGAACCGCAGGCCTTCTGACTTCATGGAGGCAGCCGCCGCCGTTCCCCGCAGGCGCGGGGATGAACCGCAGACCATCATCATGCGCGAGCCGCCCGAGCACCGTTCCCCGCAGGCGCGGGGATGAACCGGCAAAACGCCGACCGCGCTGGCGGAACCCAGTCCGTTCCCCGCAGGCGCGGGGATGAACCGCCCTGGCA
>NZ_JAUPWM010000236.1:0-354 GCF_032436795.1 Streptomyces sp. P9(2023) | reverse complement strand
AGCTGCTGAATGGCTTCCCGGATGGGCGTTCTGGAACATTGATACTCCAGCGCGAGCGCATCAGGGTCCAGGCGGTCACCGGGTAGAAAGCGCCCTTCCACGATGGCGTCTTCCAGTAGATCGCGTAGTCGATGTGCCTGTGACACCTTAGCCATAAGTCGCCTCTGTTTTACTTGACTGAAATATTTTAAAAGTCTATTTGTTATATATAACACATCGCATCGAAACATCCTTGCAGCCACAATCTCATAACAATCATGCGCGGAGCCAGATGTATGCAGATGAACATGACGTTTCTACAGGGCTTGCTCACGAACATCAGTGAACGCACCCGCACCAAATACCGCTCGGTGA
>NZ_JAUPWM010000235.1:0-355 GCF_032436795.1 Streptomyces sp. P9(2023) | reverse complement strand
CGAGCTGGCGTTGGAGCGACGCATTCTCTTCCCTGAGGACCGAGTTTTCGGCCAGAGATTGCTGGTATTTCTGCTCCAGAGACGGCGACGACACGAGGCGATATTTCCTGGTGAATCAGGCCGTTATTTTACCATGCCATCAGGCCGCTGACACCTTGGGATGCCAGCGTTTGCGGCGTTTCGTGACCATCAGATCGAGTCCCTCGATCAGGGCTTCGAACTCGGCAGGGCTGAGCGTGATCGCCTGGCCGGCGGTGGACGACGACAGGGTGGCGAAACGTCCGCGCTCCAGGCGCTTGCTCCACACGCAGTAGCCGCCGGCCTGGAAGTACAGGCACTTGAGCTGGGTGCGCCG
>NZ_JAUPWM010000097.1:0-1150 GCF_032436795.1 Streptomyces sp. P9(2023) | reverse complement strand
CCTAGTGTCCTGAGTCTTAAGTTCCCATAGAGTTGGACGTATGACGCGTCCGGGACCGAAGCTTGCGCCGCTGGATCTGACCGATGCCGAGCGATCGGTTTTGGAGGGTTGGGTGCGGCGGCGTAAGTCCGCGCAGGACATGGCGATGCGGGCGCGCGTGATCCTGGCCTGCGACGACGTCGGGGAGGACGGTTTTCCCGTCTCGACGCGCATGGTGATGGAGCGGGTCGGGGTGTCCCGGGACACCGTGTCGAAGTGGCGTCGGCGGTTCCTGTCGGACCGTCTCGACGGGTTGTCCGACGAGCCACGTCCTGGTCGGCCCCGCACGGTGATGGACGAGCAGGTCGCCGATCTGATCGCCCGGACGCTGGAGTCGACGCCGGAGAACGCCACGCACTGGTCGACCCGTTCGATGGCGAAGAAGACCGGCCTGTCGCAGTCGACCGTTTCCCGGGTCTGGCGGGCGTTCGGGTTGCAGCCGCACCGCTCGGAGACGTTCAAGCTGTCCACGGACCCGTTCTTCGTCGACAAGGTCCATGACGTGGTCGGGCTTTATCTCGATCCGCCGGAGCGGGCGTTGGTGCTGTGTGTGGACGAGAAGTCCCAGATCCAGGCGCTGGACCGTTCGCAGCCAGTGCTGCCGATGATGCCCGGCGTGCCCGAGCGGGCCACCCATGACTATGTCCGCGCCGGCACCACCACGCTGTTCGCGGCCTTCGACGCGGCGAGCGGGAAGGTGATCGGATCGCTCCACCGGCGCCACCGGGCGGAAGAGTTCAAGAAGTTCCTCGCCAAACTCGACAAGGAGGTCCCGAGAGACCTCGATGTCCACCTGATCTGTGACAACTACGCGACCCACAAGACCGCGGCGGTCAAGAAGTGGCTGCTGGGCCATCCCCGGTTCCACATGCACTTCACACCCACGAGCTCGTCCTGGCTGAACCTGGTCGAGAGGTGGTTCGCGGAGCTGACGAACAAGCGGATACGGCGAGGTGTCCACAAGTCGGTCCAGGCGCTGGAGAAGGACATCCGCACATGGATCGACTCGTGGAACGACAACCCCAAGCCGTTCGTCTGGACAAAGACCGCCGACCAGATCCTCGAATCGCTGGCCTCATACTGCCGACGAATTACAGACTCAGGACACTAG
>NZ_JAUPWM010000234.1:0-355 GCF_032436795.1 Streptomyces sp. P9(2023) | reverse complement strand
CAAATCGTTTCCGAAAACGAGCGCTTCCGAAAATGCAACGCGAGCTGCGCACATACAGCTCACTGTTCACGTCGCACCTAAACTCGACTTCTAAATTTTATGTTTATCTCCAAAAGCTACTTTATAAAAAAAAATAATGAGAATTATTGAGACTATATATCCAAAACAATACAGAAAATGTAAACATTACCCATATATCACATATATGAATAAATAGAAGAATCATTCATAGTTTTCCGACTAATCAAGAATTTTCAATGCTTCCACTTTCTGTTTATAAAGTACGCACAATCTGCATCGACTTAAACTAAATCCAGGATGCGTTTACCTTGAAAAAATGCATTCGTAGCTTCGC
>NZ_JAUPWM010000233.1:0-356 GCF_032436795.1 Streptomyces sp. P9(2023) | reverse complement strand
ACCAAAAGCGTGAGCAGAAGCCCTTTAAGCGGTACCCAACCGGCTACCTGAACGATCAGTGAGATCCGTAACGGTGTGGACAAAGCCTATCTGTTTGTCGCAGTGGTTCAGACATCCAAGCTTGTACATGCACGCCTGTATCGCCAAACGACTAGGTCGATTGCCGCTTTTTTTGAGGCGACGCTGGGGTATTGCCTGACGAGTCCACACCATGCTGGCCGATAATGGGGTTCAGTCCTGTGAGGACACTTTGCACCGTCAGTGACAAACAACAAATACGTCTCATGATTAACCATCACACTCGGAGACTGCCCTTCACTAGACAAATTGTAATACAGTAGTACAATTTGTCTAGT
>NZ_JAUPWM010000232.1:0-357 GCF_032436795.1 Streptomyces sp. P9(2023) | reverse complement strand
CACGGCGGCTTCAGCCTTTGCCTTGTCCTTGGGCTTGTAGGGACGCGCGGGCAGCACCGCCGTCTGATAGTGAGCAGCCAGTTCAGCGTAGGTCTCGTTGATCTTCGGGGTGTAACGGTCCGCCTTGGTGACCGCTGCCTTGAGGTTGTCCGGAACCAGCAGTGCCGGCACCCCGCCGAAGAACGTCAGCATCCGTTGGTGGGAGGCGATCCAGTCCGGCAGGCTCTGGCTCCCGGTGGCCTCGGCGAAGGTGTAGCTGGAGGCGCCAAGCACGGCGACAAAGACCTGGGCCTGACGCATCTCTCCGGTGCTCCGGTCCACCACCGACACGGTCGGTCCGCAGTAATCGATAAAGAC
>NZ_JAUPWM010000096.1:0-1156 GCF_032436795.1 Streptomyces sp. P9(2023) | reverse complement strand
TCTGAGGGCACAAGGATCGTTCATCGTGATAATATTAGGATGTACATCAATCCTTATATCGCGAATTATAAGCTAGAAGAATATACTCGTGCTGAGCATCAAAAGCATATCAATATGTTGGCAACCAAAAAAGAACGGGAAGACGATTTGAAGTTTGCTTTGGAAAGTTACCGAAACGGGGATTGATAAACAAAAATAACCCCACCTCGGATTGAGATGGGGATTTGTTTATTTGATTTCGTCTGCCAATTTTTTGATATATTTGATTTGGTCACTATCCGTGTGAATCCAAGTGTCATAACCTGCTTTATTCATCAAGATTTTAACTTTTTCTAGTTCTCTCTCTGATTTAATGTGTGTATATTTGTTCCCAATTAACCAATAAACTTCTGCTGAGTTTTCGTTTCTAAACAATAACATAATATCTCCTACTTTCTTTTTTTGTATTGTTTGTTCTTCTGCTGTTGTTGTTTTTGATGTAATACTATTACACACGTCATTTCGAAATTGCTCTAGCGTGATGCCCCATTTAGCCAAGTATGGTAGTGGGTCTACGTGGTCACTAAAATTGTTAGGTTGATGATGCGTACAATAATTATGCGTTTTAATACCTGCCAAATCATTTGTATCTAGCGTGACCGGAATACCACCTTTGTTCGCCAAGTCCCTTAACAACTCGCAATAGATAGCATAATCACGCTCGAACTCTGCTCTTGTCTTGTGTGACTCGATAAGCTCTACTGCTGCAAAAGTTTCGGCATTCCAACCGCCACCAACATCATATGCGCCCATGTTGAGAGGAGCTGTCTGAATCGCTACACCATCGCCGACAACGTACTGAAAAAAGCCACTTTCCACTGGTCGTCTATCATGGTAATCCGCTTCGTTTTGAGCAGTTGAATTGGGATTTCCTGTGGAATGAGCGTGGACTTGTCTGTAAGGCTTCACGCCAACCTGTGGTAAACCTTGGCGAATTTGTTGCTTTACTGTGTATGCCATTATTTTTCCTCCCCATTTTGCTTATTGTAATTAATTGCACTTACTCCCGTTACAGCGCCTAGAAATACCGCTACGGCGTTAATTGTCAACACCGTAAATCTGTATACTCAAAGCCGTAAGCCTTTCCTAGCACGCCCACAAGTACGCTTAATGCTGG
>NZ_JAUPWM010000231.1:0-359 GCF_032436795.1 Streptomyces sp. P9(2023) | reverse complement strand
CTTGTCCCGCTGAAACGCGCCAAGAGTGCATCAGGAGTACGCTACATCTCTACCAGCAAAAACCACTCCTACGAACTCTGGGGGAAGAACAACGACATGAACCTTTCAACCCACGATGGCGGAAAAAAGCAAGTCGTTCTCAGTAACTGCAAGCCATAAACACCTTCCGTTAGCCACCTGTAGGGTCAACGAGACATCCCGCCGTCGTAGCGATACCCGCCGCGACTGCGAAGCCGTTGGGCCTGCCGCTGGCGTGTCGCCTCGCGCTGTTCGGCGAGCAGCTTCTCGCCCACGGCCTTGATGATCTGGGCCGCCTTGGCCTGCATATCGCGATTAAGCGGCCCCAGAGCGTCCAGAAC
>NZ_JAUPWM010000230.1:0-359 GCF_032436795.1 Streptomyces sp. P9(2023) | reverse complement strand
CCGCCACCAAGTACGTGGACGAGCTGTTCAAGACCCCTCGGGACATCACGACCGCCGTCCAGCTGGAGAAGGCCGCTGCGGATGCTCGACTCAGGGAGTGGCAGGCGAAGCTCGACGGGGTGCCGGACGCTGTGCGGACGGACATCCTAGCGGCCGTGCAGAAGGGTGACCTCGCTACCGCAAACCAGCTCCTGGCAGATGCTGCGCGGACACGCACCGCGACGATCCGGGTCCGCATCTCCAAGGACGGGTCCGAGATGTCGGGCGGCGGCAACAAGGCCCTCATCAACGCCGCTGGCGGACTCTACACCGACCGCGCCAACGGGCACCTGCCCAGATGCGCCAGTCGCCCGCTCGTG
>NZ_JAUPWM010000095.1:0-1177 GCF_032436795.1 Streptomyces sp. P9(2023) | reverse complement strand
CTAGTGTCTCGTGATTCCGTCAGCGTTACTTGATCTTGTGTGGCAGGGTCTCTTGGTATGGAGCTCTCCGTGGAACAGGCCGCCGAGTTGCGGGAGTTGGTCAACAGCAGGGACGTGCCTGCGGACATAGCCACGCGGGGCCGGATCGTGCTGTGGTCGGGCGAGGGGCGCCGTCGCAAGGACATTGCCGAGCTGCTCGGGGTGTCGCTGCCGACCGTGGACCGCTGGAAGACCCGCTATGCCGAGCAGGGCCTGGCCGGGCTGGAAGGGGAGCGTCCCGGTGGCGCACGGGAACAGGTACCGGCACGGGTGCGGGCCCGGGTGATCGCGCTGACGCGCATGACGCCACCGGACGACACAGGGCTTTCGCACTGGTCCACACGGGAGTTGGCGAAGTACCTGGAGCGGACCGAGAATATCACCGTGTCCTGGCACTACATCGCGCGCATCTGGCGGGAGGAGAGCCTGAAGCCGCACCGATCCGGCACCTTCAAGATTTCCAAAGACCCCGCGTTCGCGGAGAAGGTGGCCGATGTGATCGGCCTGTATCTGGCCCCGCCGGGCGGCGCGGTGGTCCTCTCGATCGACGAGAAGACGCAGATCCAGGCACTGGACCGGACCCAGCCGGTACTGCCGGTCGCCTTCGCGGCGAGCGAGAAGCGCACCGCCGACTACGTCCGGCACGGCACCACGAACCTGTTCGCCGCCCTGAACGTGAGCACCGGCGAGGTGCTCGGCGAGTGCAAGCCGACCCGGAACGGCAAAGACTTCCTGGCCTTCCTGAAGAAGGCGGTGAAACCGCACGCCGGGAAGGACATCCATGTCGTCCTGGACAACCTCTCGACGCACACCACGCCGGAGGTCAAGGAGTGGCTGTCGAAGAACCCACACGTCCACTTCCATTTCACTCCCGTCGGCTCCTCGTGGCTGAACCAGATCGAGATCTGGTTCGGAATCCTGACCCGGCAGTCCATACGCCGCGGCACCTTCTCCAGCGTCAACGTCCTGATCAAACAGATCCGCGACTACATCAACTCCTGGAACACGACGGCGAAACCGTTCACCTGGACCGCGACGGCCGGCGAGGTCCTCGCGAAGGTCCGACTCGTCGCGACCAACGTGAAGAAACTCGTCAATAACAACTCGAACTGACATGAACAGGATCACGAGACACTAG
>NZ_JAUPWM010000229.1:0-362 GCF_032436795.1 Streptomyces sp. P9(2023) | reverse complement strand
CAGAACAGTTATTAAGAAGATCAATCGTCATTTGCATACCCAATCGACTGAATTGATTTTCTTCCTGTAGGATGGGTTTAATTATATTTGGATATTTATCTGAATACTCAGCAATAATTACTGCTGTGTTATCCAATGATGCATCATCATGAATAATAACTTCAAACGGAAAGCTAGTCTCTTGTAATAAAAAACCGACGATTGCATCCTCAATGTACATCTCATGATTGTATGCTGTACAAATAACAGACACTATCGGTTGATTAACATCACCATGCCAACTGGCGATAATCTCACTTTCACTGCGCAAATTATACACGTCCAATATATCTCTTTTTAATTATATCTCTTATAACTTTAGA
>NZ_JAUPWM010000094.1:0-1207 GCF_032436795.1 Streptomyces sp. P9(2023) | reverse complement strand
GAAAAACCAGGATGAATTTTCTGTCAGATATTCGTATCTTTTAGGCAACGATATGTTATTTGAAAGAACAAACTCGATCAAAAAATCGACCCAATCTCTTGCTTCCGATCTTGTTGCAGTGGCATGAGAAAACCACTTCCCGGATTGAGCCATAAAGTAGTATTTTAGAAACTGCTCCGTGACGATTGGAAAGTCGCCTTGCCAGTTGGCGATATCCCCAATCAAAGCGTGAGCCACCTTATTTTGTTTTGGTGATATTCTCCGGTTATCAAGCAGCTCAAGAGCCACATAGTTTTTTTGTCCATGAGCAAGTAGCTCAAGGTATTCTGGATTAATATCAGCATCGACCGCTATCAGCATCTCTCGGCCTTCTATGCCCCTAATCTCGCCTAACATTACTCAGCAATAGGCTCAGCCATGATGCCGCTGTCCAAGATATACTGTTTTAGATCCCTCATCTTGCTTACAGGACCCGTTAGTCGCAGCGTAAAGGTAACGGTCTCCTCTCCCAAAGGCGCAGAGTATTGATCTGGCAAATCTTCAATAGTTTGGGGCACAGGCTGATCGTGATTTTCGACCACAATTTCACCTGTTTCGGGATCAACTAAGTTGCCGGCATGTTCTTGCATGCGATCATTCTCCAATTTGGCCATTGCTGCCTCGTATTCAGCTTTTTTGCGTTCTTTCTCTTCTCGTTCGGCTTTTCGTTTAACTGCTGCCTCAATCACCGGGAATAATTCTGCGGCCGTCATGCCCTCGTTGATTTGAGCAACATACCCGTCTGGCTCTAACCCTCTAGCTTTAGCAAAAGATTCGATAATGACCTTATCTGTCTCAATTCGTTCCCGTTCTTTTATAACAGCATCAATTGCATTCTGGATTTCTTCCTTGACCTTTTTAACCAGATTGCCAGTACCAGTAAATGATCCTTTGTTTAGCCACGATGCAGCAATTTCAATTTCATTCGGATCTACACCTGCTGGCTCAGCTAGTCGAGTAATCTCTGCAATTAGGTTTTCTTGCCGGATCAGTTTCTGTTTTTCATCAAATTCTTTGATACCTTTGTTAATATCGTCAGAGACGACTTTTACCTTGTCTGCAAGGCTTTTTAGTTTAGACTCAAACTCCACCAGCGGCTTAGAGTATTCACGTTTGACGTCTTTTCGCTGCGCTTCTAATGCGTCAAAAAGAGCTTTCAAATCTTTCT
>NZ_JAUPWM010000228.1:0-362 GCF_032436795.1 Streptomyces sp. P9(2023) | reverse complement strand
GTATGTGCTGTTCTTTTCGCTGTAGATACCACCAGCAGACAAGCATATGTCATGCACGAACTTGTCTATATTAGTCTCATTATTATAGAGGTAACATCCGAGAACTACGGATGCTACCCCCACTACTGAAGGGACGATGAACCTATTCATTTACAATTCCATTCTTGATGAGGGTTTCACGCAGCCCAGACATATCCATCGGATTAGTTTTCACGATGGTAAATGAATGCGGTTTCTTCTTCATTGGTTCAGGCATTCTGTCTTCCACCATCGAATAGATGAGAAACAGAATTGCAATTGTTGCCAGCATTCCTGCTAACCAAAACAGATTTGTGTTGTGGTATATTATTCCAGTAATTACC
>NZ_JAUPWM010000227.1:0-363 GCF_032436795.1 Streptomyces sp. P9(2023) | reverse complement strand
CGGCGGTCTGCCCGCTGATGCGGGCCAGTGTCGCCAAACCGTTGCCACCGGCACGGACGTGCGCGTCGATGAGCCGCCATGTCTTGGACATCGCCGTGCCGCCGGCCTCCGCCTCGACACCGACCGACGCCATCGCCGCAGCGGTCGCCAGCACGTCAGCCTCAGTCATGCCCATCTGTGACCCGGCAGCAGCGAGACGCTGCGACAGGGACACGATGTCACGCTCTGTCGTCGCGCCATTATTGCCGAGCGCCACCACAGCCGACCCGAGACGCCGCACATCCGCCTGAGAGGTGCCCATGACGTTCATAAACTGCGCCAGTGACGTGGCTGCCTCGTCCGCGCTCAGGTTCGTTGTCTCGC
>NZ_JAUPWM010000226.1:0-363 GCF_032436795.1 Streptomyces sp. P9(2023) | reverse complement strand
CCACTGTCTCCTATCGGCATGCCTGCAATCAGGGCAGCTTCACCAATGAGCATTTTCAGTACATCGATAAAAAAGCGGGAAAATGGACCCGCGAGCAAAAAACGGTTCCCGTGGTTGCTCCTGTGCGGGTGCAAGAGCAAGTACCAGAAGACACCATCCCCTGAACAGGTGTCGCCAGGCCACCTTAGCCGGTTGAATACACCTGGTACACGTATTCAACCGGCGGTGAAGGCAAACAAGCGGTGCCCCCTAAACCACGTACCGCCTTCTGGCACTATAGCTACCCCACAACACGGCCAGCCAAAAAGCATAGAACATAGCGCCGCTGTTGTGGGCCAGAAAGGTCTGAGACAAGCCAAAATC
>NZ_JAUPWM010000225.1:0-364 GCF_032436795.1 Streptomyces sp. P9(2023) | reverse complement strand
GCGCGGTTTGCCGGTCGGCCCTTCTTCAAGCAGCCGCGCCACCTGCATCGACAGCGTGGACGCGCCCGAAACCACGCGCCCGTGACGCAAAGCCTGCCAGCCGGCGCGCGCCACCGCCCGGCCATCGACACCAGAATGGTGGTAAAACCGCCCATCTTCCCACATCAGCAGCATGTCCACAAAACCGGGATCAACCGCGCCGGGGGCCAGCCGCCAGCGCCCATCGGCCACCTGAAAGGCGCGCAACAGGCTGTCGTCGCGGGCCAGAACCTCGACCCCCGTCGCCACGGCAAGCGGCGGCAGATCGGTCGCGGCGACCCATGCGTTCAGCCGGTCCTCTGCGCGGTCGCGCGCAAAGGCGAGC
>NZ_JAUPWM010000224.1:0-364 GCF_032436795.1 Streptomyces sp. P9(2023) | reverse complement strand
GCTTCAAATTTCGTACGAACACCCTCATGTCGAAAGAATGACGGATTAGTATGACGTACTCGAATCAGAGGGTCATTGTTATTCAGCTTTTCATAAGCAATCACCTCAACCACTTTCTTAACCATAAAAATCTCCTTGTTTAATATCTAATATCTGAGTAGATAGTGATTATGATTATATGTTCATAGTAGGCAATAAAAAGGGCACCCCGAAGGATGCCCAATCAATTCTATTAGTCTAGAATTTAAATGTCTGCACGGCTGTTGAACACACCGATAACACCAGGGCCGGAACGCTTGTCAGAGAAGCTATAAGTCCAGTTAGTGTCAGTGGCAAGGTCTGCTGAAGTGGGATAATTACCACC
>NZ_JAUPWM010000010.1:0-223082 GCF_032436795.1 Streptomyces sp. P9(2023) | reverse complement strand
CCGCGGAGAAACCGATGAAGGACTTCGAGACACAGAACGTGGGCACCTGGACCACGTACGGCGCCCACCAGCTCGCCAGAGACATCGAACTGCCGGAGCTGGACGGGTGGGTCTGGGACGTACCCGAGGCCGGGTTCGGGGCGGTGGGCACGGTCTGGCAGTACGGCCACAGCGTGGTCCTGGCGGCCGTACGCCGGTGAGCACGGGACCTCGGGCCTGGACCTTGGAGAGTGGGCCCCGACCAGGTGGGAGGCGTACCCGAGCGGCGAGCGGGGTGACGAGATCGCCGCGTACCTGGACACGACCCCCGAGCACGGCCCCGAGTGGACCAGTGCCCTCGTCCAGCCCTACCGCGCCGAGGCCGACAAGCCGTGCGTGGAGCGAAGGCAAGTGGTTCCACTCGAACGGCGGGTGAGGGCCCTCGTCTACACGCGGATGACCTGAGGGCCGAGCAGCGAGTACCGGTGTGCCTCGGCCGAAGGAAGTGCCGAGTCGGTCACGATCGCCTCGAACTCCCGTACCTCGGCGAACCGGGCGAAGCTCACCGCTCCGAACTTCGTGTGGATCCCCGCGAAGACCCTGCGCCTCGCCGAGCGCACCGCCTGTGCCTTCACCTCGCCCACGGCGGGGTCGGGAGTGGTGAGCCCGTACTCGCGCGAGATGCCGTTGGCGCCCACGTACGCGAGGTCGATCACGAAGCCGGCGAGCATCTGCCTGGTCCAGTGGTCGACCGTGGCCAACGTGCGGCCCCGGACACGCCCACCGAGCAGCAGCACCGTTCCCCGCTGCCGTGTCGCCAGGAGGGAGGCCGTGGCCAGCGAGGCGGTGATGACGGTGAGCGTCCGGTCGGCCGGCAGGGCTTCCGCGATCAGCTGGGGAGTGAAGCCCTCGTCGACGAAGACGGTCTCCGCCTCGCCCAGCAGGCCGGCGGCCGCCTGAGCGATCCGGGCCTTCTGCGGCACGAAGCGCACGGTACGGGCTTCGAGCGTCGTCTCGAAGCCCGCGCTCTCCACCGGGCAGGCCCCGCCATGAGTGCGGCGCACGAGTCCTTGATCCGCCAAGACCCGCAGATCCCTGCGCACTGTCTCCAGGGACACGTCCAACTTCCCTGCCAGAGCGGTGACTTCCACCGCTCCGCCACGACGGGCGGCCGCGAGAATCGCATGGCGCCGGTCTTCAGGTGTCACAGCCCTCACCACTTCCCTCAGGGGAGGCCCGGAGACGGCGTCCAGAACCTCCGGCGGGAGCCGATGCGCCCCAGCCGCGATCCATGATGTGACACCCGCCGCCGCGTGCACATGGACTTGGTGACACGTACTCGCCATCCGCCGGCAATGCCCCCGTCGAGCACGAACGGGCACGGAGAGGGCCCCGCCCACCCCGCCAACGGGCAGCGGCAGAGCCGGTTCCAGCCGCCGCCGGCCACGTGATCAGGGCAAACGGTGCCCGACAGTCGGGCATGAACGGGCACCATCTGCGCTGCGAACAGCCTGGCCACGGCCCTTACCGCGCTTGTACAAAATCCCAGAGGCCCGAACGGGCAATCGGCCGAACCGGTGGAAGGTGTGGCGTGGACGCCCAAGAACGCCGACGACGGATCCTCCGTCTCACCCGGAGCGCGGGATCCGTCGACGTGTCCGAACTGGCCGCCGGCTTCGGCGTCGCGAGAGAGACGATCCGTCGGGATCTGAACCTGCTGGAGCAGGAGGGCCTGATCCGCCGCTCCCACGGCGGTGCCCGCCCGCTGGAGAGCGCGGGCTTCGAGTCGACCCTCGTCGAGCGCACCACACGCAATGTGCCGCAGAAGACGCGGATCGCCGATGCCGCGGTGCAGTTGCTCAGGGAGGCTGAGACCGTCTTCATCAACGAGGGCTTCACCCCGCAGCTGATCGCCGCCGCGCTCCCCCATGACCGACCGCTGACCGTGGTCACCGCCTCGCTCGCCGTCGCGCGCATCCTGGCCGACGCCGAGCGGACGACCGTCCTGCTGCTCGGCGGCCGCGTGCGGCCCTCGACTCTGGCCACCGTCGACCACTGGGCCTCGCGGATGCTGGCCGGCCTCGCCATCGACCTGGCGTACGTCGGCGCCAACGGCATCTCCCGCGAACACGGCCTCACCACCCCCGATCCTGCCGTGGGCGAGGTCAAGAGCCTGGCCGTACGCGGCTCCAGGCGCCGAGTCCTCGTCGGGGCGCACACCAAGTTCGGGACCGTCGGCTTCTGTCGCTTCGCCGAAGTCCGGGACGTCGAGGCGATCGTCACGGACACCGGCCTCCCGTCGTCGGAGGCCCAGCGCTATTCCCTGCTCGGCCCCCAGGTCATCCGGGTGTGAACACACCCGCGGCCCGGCCCACCCACCCGCACATACCTCAGGAGGCCGTCATGCCTGTCCGGAAGTCCCGCCGTGCCATACCCACCCGCGTCGCGACGGCCGTCGCGACGGCCGCGCTGCTGGCCGCCTGCAGCGGGGCGGGCGGCAGCAACTCCTCAGGGGGAGACACCCTCAACGTACTCATGGTGAACAACCCCCAGATGATGGAGCTCCAGAAGCTCACCGCGAGCCATTTCACCAAGGACACCGGCATCCAGGTCCGCTTCACGGTCCTGCCGGAGAACGACGTGCGCGACAAGATCAGCCAGGACTTCGCGAACCAGGCCGGTCAGTACGACATAGCCACCATCAGCAACTACGAAGTGCCGATCTACGCCAGGAACAACTGGCTGCACCCACTCGACGGACTCGTCGCGAAGGACTCGGCCTTCGACCAGAAGGACATCCTCGAACCCCTCACCAGGTCCCTCACCGCCGCCGACGGCAAGCTCTACGCGGAGCCCTTCTACGGCGAGTCGTCCTTCCTCATGTACCGCAAGGACGTCTTCGCCGAGAAGGGACTGAGGATGCCCGAGCGGCCGACCTGGCAACAGGTGGCCGACCTCGCCGCGAAGGCCGACGGTGCCAGGCCGGGAATGAAGGGCATCTGCCTCCGTGGCCTGCCCGGCTGGGGCGAGGTGATCGCGCCACTGACGACCGTCGTCAACACCATGGGCGGCACCTGGTTCACCAAGGACTGGCAGGCACAGCTCACTTCGCCCGAATTCAAGAAGGCCACCAGCTTCTACGTCGATCTGGTGCGCGCACACGGCGAAGCCGGAGCTCCGCAGGCGGGCTACGCCGAGTGCCTGAACAACCTCACCCAGGGCAAGTCCGCCATGTGGTACGACGCCACCGCTGCCGCCGGCTCTCTCGAAGCGAAGGACTCGCCCGTCAAGGGCAAGATCGGCTACGTGCGGGCCCCGGTGGACAGGACGGAGAGCTCAGGGTGGCTCTATACCTGGGCCTGGGGAATCCAGAAGGCCGCCAAGAACACCGACAACGCCTGGAAGTTCATCTCCTGGGCCTCCGGCAAGAAGTACGAGGAACTGGTCGGCAAGGAGATCGGCTGGGCCAACGTACCGGCGGGCAAGAGGACATCGACCTATCAGAACCCCGCCTACGTCAAGGAGGCGCAGGCCTTCTCCGCGGTCACCCTGGACGCGATCGGCTCCGCGCGGCCCGACAATCCGGGCGTGCAGGAGCGGCCCGCTCCCGGCATCCAGTTCGTCGGCATCCCGGAGTTCACCGACCTGGGCACCAAGGTGGCACACGAGATCAGCTCGGCGATCGCGGGGCACCAGTCCGTCGACGAGGCGCTTCGGAAGAGCCAGACCTTCGCGGAGAACGTCGGGAAGGAATACCGGTGACCACACAGGTCGGGTCCTCCCCGCCCACGGAGTCCACCGCGCGGGGAGGTGAAGCAGGCGGCCACGCGAGGCGGTCGGGTACCGCGCTCACAGCCGGCGGCGCACGCGCCTGGGCGACCCGTGCCCCACTGTTGCCGGCCCTGGTCTTCCTCATCGCGGTGACCCAGTTGCCCTTCCTGGCCACGCTGGTGATCTCCTTCTTCGACTGGAACTCGCTCGCCCCCGACGCCCGCTCCTTCACCTGGTTCGAGAACTACGCCACGGTCGCGACCGACGCGGCGCTGCGAGAATCGGTCCTGACCACCGTGCTGCTCACCGCGAGCGTGGTGGTGGTGTCCGTCGTCCTCGGACTGCTGCTCGCACTGCTCATGGACCGGACGTTCCGCGGTCGGGGGTTCGTGCGCACCCTGCTCATCACCCCGTTCCTGCTGGTGCCCGTCTCGGCGGCGCTCCTGTGGAAGCATGTCCTCTACAACCCCGAGTACGGCCTGTTCAACGGGGTCTGGAGCGGGGTCTCCGGACTCTTCGGCGACGACTCGCCCGCCCAGCCGGACTGGATCTCCCAGACGCCGCTCCTCGCGGTGGAGGCCGCGCTCGTCTGGCAGTGGACGCCGTTCATGATGCTGATCCTGCTCGCGGGGCTCCAGTCGCGGCCGCTGGAAGTGATGGAGGCGGCCCGCCTCGACGGTGCCTCCGCCTGGCAGATGTTCCGCTACGTCACGCTGCCCCATCTGCGCCGCTATCTCGAACTCGGCGTTCTGCTCGGCTCGATCCACATCGTCCAGAACTTCGACGCGGTCTTCACCATCACCTCGGGCGGCCTCGGCACCGCCAACCTGCCGTACACGATCTACCAGACCTTCTATCAGGCTCATGAGTACGGGCTGGCTTCCTCGGCCGGTGTGCTCGTCGTGATCGGCACGATCGTGATCGCGACGTTCGCCCTGCGGGTGGTCTCGTCCCTGTTCAGCGAAGAGGTGAACCGCCGATGACCACGCACGATGGCGCCACGCTCCCGCCGGCGGCCCGCTCGGCGCGCCGCCGCTCGGCCCGGCTCGGCCTGCTGGCCTGGATCGTCGGCCTGCTCTTCTGCCTGCCGGCGCTCTGGATGGTGCTCACGTCCCTGCACTCCGAGGCGGACGCGGCGACCAATCCGCCCTCGCTCGCCGCCTCGCTCACCCTGGACGGGTATCGGAACTTCTTCGGTTCCGGCGGCGGGGCGGGCCCCTGGCCTCCGCTGATCAACTCCATGACGGCGAGCGTCTTCTCCACCCTGCTCGTGCTGGTTCTCGCGCTGCCGGCCGCGTACGCGCTGTCCATCCGGCCGGTGCGCAAGTGGACCGACGTGATGTTCTTCTTCCTCTCCACGAAGATGCTGCCGGTGGTCGCGGGTCTGCTTCCGGTCTACCTGTTCGCCAAGAACACCGGGATGCTCGACAACATCTGGCTCCTGGTCATCCTGTACACCTCGATGAACCTGCCCATCGCGGTGTGGATGCTCCAGTCGTTCCTGGCCGACGTGCCCGTCTCCATCATCGAGGCCGCACAGATGGACGGGGCCAGGCTGCCGGCGATCCTCACCCGGATCGTCGCCCCGGTGACCGCTCCGGGGATCGCCGCGACCGCGCTCATCTGCTTCATCTTCAGCTGGAACGAGATGCTGTTCGCCCGGGTGCTCACCGGTGTCACCGCGCAGACCGCCCCCGTCTTCCTGACCGGATTCGTCACCAGCCAGGGCCTGTTTCTCGCCCAACTGTGTGCCGCGTCGGTCGTCGTGTCCCTGCCGGTGCTGGCCGCCGGTTTCGCCGCCCAGGACAAGCTCGTCCAGGGCCTCTCCCTTGGAGCCGTCAAATGAGGGCAGCGATCGTCGAGGCACCGGGCAAGGTGGTGGTCACCTCCGTTCCCGATCCCACGCCGGGGCCCCGTGACGTGGTCGTGGAGATCGCCGCGTGCGGCCTCTGCGGAACCGATCTGCACATTCTCCAGGGCGAGTTCGCTCCCACGCTGCCGATCGTGCCGGGGCACGAGTTCGCGGGCGAGGTCGTCGGCATCGGCTCCGAGGTGTCCGAGCTCGGCATCGGCGACCGAGTCGCCGTCGACCCCTCCCTGCACTGCCACGAGTGCCGGTACTGCCGCGCGGGTCGCGGGAACCTCTGCGACCGGTGGGCGGCGATCGGCGTCACCGTGCCGGGCGGCGCGGCCGAGTTCGCCGTCGCGCCGGTGGCGAACTGCGTCCGGCTGCCCGAGCACGTCGACGTGCGCGACGCGGCGCTCATCGAGCCGCTGTCGTGCGCGGTGCGCGGCTACGACGTACTCAGCGGCACGCTCGGGGCGAACGTGCTGATCTACGGCTCGGGCACGATGGGCCTGATGATGCTGGAGCTGGCCAAGCGCACGGGGGCCGCCGCGGTCGACATCGTCGACATCAACCCCGAACGTCTCGCCACAGCCCGGCGGTTGGGGGTATCGCGAGCCGCTGCCGAGGCGGCCGGGTTCGAACGGCCGAGTGGCTGGGACGTCGTCGTCGACGCGACCGGCAACGCGTCCGCCATCCAGGACGGACTCGGACGGGTGGCCAAGGGCGGCACGTTCCTGCAGTTCGGGGTCGCGGACTACGGGGCGACAGCGGTGATCGAGCCGTACCGGATCTACAACCAGGAGATCACCATCACCGGCTCGATGGCCGTTCTGCACAGCTTCGAGCGCGCCGCCGCACTCTTCGCGACCGGCGTCCTCGACCCGGGGATCTTCATCAGTGACCGGCTGCCGCTGGAGCAGTATCCGCAGGCCATGGACCGCTTCCAGGCGGGTCAGGGCCGCAAGATCGTGGTGGAGCCGTGACGCGCCACGGCGAGCCGTGCGCGGGCGGGAGGGATGCGGGCAGGTGGGTTGCGGGCAGGAGGGTTGCGGGCAGGCCGGACGGCCGAGGACGGATCCTGGTCATGGGCGAGGCACTCGTCGACCTGGTTCCGGCCGAGGACGGCGGCCTGCGCCCCCGGCCCGGCGGAGCCGCCGCCAATGTGGCCACGGAACTCGCCCGTCTCGGTGCCCGGACCGCCTTCGCGGGCGCGCTGGGGACGGACTCGTTCGGCCGTCTGATCGAACGTCGGCTCCGGTCGGCCGGTGTGGAGCTCGATCTGTGCGAGCGCCTCGCCTTGCCCACCGCACTCGCGGTGGCGGATCCGGGCGGGCAGGAATCCGGCTACCACTTCCACCACCAGGACACGGCCACCTTCCAGCTCCGTTCCCGAGTGGCCGAGGTGGGCGGCGTGCGTGCGGTCTATGTCGGCGGGCTGGCCGCCGTCGTGCCGCCCGCGGCGGAGGCCGTGCTCGCGACAGCGGTCGCGGCGGGGCGCGACGCGGTGCTGGCCGTGGACCCCAATGTCCGGGTGGACCGCACCCTCGATCCGGCGGGCAGCCTGCACCGCCTACGGGAACTCTGCGCGCTGGCCGACATCGTGAAGGTCAGCGACGAGGACGCCTGTCTGCTCTGGCCCTCTGCCGACATACCCGAGAAGTCATGTCGAAAGCTGGCTGCTGAGGGCCGCCTCGTGCTGCTCACCCGGGGCGCCCGGGGCAGCACCGTCTTCCTGGCGGACGGCGCCGAGGTGTCGGTACCCGCGAAGCCGGTGACCGTGACCAACACGATCGGGGCGGGCGATGCCTTCATGGCGGCCGTACTGGCTCGGCTGGACGACACCGGGGCGCTGGACGGCGAAGGTCCCGGCACCCTGTCGATCGCGTCCGCCCAGGAGCTGCTGCGGTACGCGTCGTCGGTCGCGGCCGAGGTGTGCCGACGTACCGAGGCCCGCCCGGACCACTGACGCCACGCACACGCCGTCGACGGCCGCCGCGAACTCGTATCCTCGCCCGGGGCAGGGCGAACGACGGACGGAAGAGGGCGGCGACGGTGGCGGACACAGGGAGAGGCGGCGGCTCGGCCTCGCTCAGCGCGCGGGCGCGTGAGGCCGTGCTGCAGCGCATCGTCGACCGGCGGTACGCGCAGGGGGCCCGGCTCGTCGAGCGTGAGGTCGCCGAGGAGCTCGGCATGTCGCGCGTCCCGGTGCGGGAGGCGTTGCGCGCGCTGGTCGCCGAGGGGCTGCTGGAACTGCTGCCGAACAGCGGGGTACGCGTTCGGCGCCTGGAGCGCGTCGACGTGGAGCACCTGTACGAGGTCTGGGAACCGCTCACGGTCCAGGCCTCGCGGCTCGCGGCGCGGGCGGTGGCGGCCGGCGGCGACGAGGGGCTGGCCGCACTGGAGAGGACGCTGCGGCAGGCCGAGTCGGCGGCCGCGGCGGACGAGGGGACGCGTGAGGTGGCGGCCCACACGGCCTTCCACGAGGGCGTCGTGGCGATGGCGGGCAACCCCTTGCTGGCCAGGACGATGGAGCAGCTGAGCTGGCAGTTGCGGCTGCTGTTCGGCCTGCGCGAGGAGCCTGCCCATATGCGGGCCCAGCATGCCGAGATGTACCGGCACATCGCCGCCGGGGACGCGGAGGCCGCGGCGGCGTGCACGCTGCTGCACGTACGCGACAGCAGGGCCGTCGCCTTGCGGTCCCTCTTCGGCACCGACTGAGTCTTTTGTATACCGCTTGCATTCCCGCGATACGGGCGGATGGCTCCCATCGCCCTTACTCGGTACTACATAGGGGCATATCCTCCATCTCTTTCGCGACCCTTGCTGGGTCCAGGTTGGTTGGTATACAAAACGGGGACCCGTCGATGCCCTACGTCCCCAGGGAGTCCCCATGTGCGTCGAAGCCACGCCGCCGCCCGCCGGCCGGCTGACCCGTCGCGGTGTCCTCGCCGGTGCGGCCGCGCTCGCCGGGACCATGGCCGCCGCCACCGGCCCGGCGGTGGCCGCCCCCGGCGGGACCGGCGGGAACGGAGGAACCGGCGGCGACCTCGTGATCGAGGGCGGCACGCTCCTCGACCCGGGCACCGGCGAGGTCGTCGAGGACGCCGTGGTCGTCATCGTGGACGGGACCGTCCGTGCCGCCGGCCGTCGGGGCGGCGTCACCGTTCCGCGCGGGGTCGAGGTGCTCGACGCGCACGGCCGCTGGGTCCTGCCGGGCCTGGTCGACGCGCACATCCACCTCAGCACCGCCGCCGAAGCCCGTGCCGCCGTCCGCCAGGGCGCGACCAGCGCGCGCAGCGGGTCGACCTCCTTCTACCAGGACATCGCCGTCCGCGAACTCGCCCGGCACAGCCCCGCCCTCGCACCCCGGTTGACGGCCGCCGGCGTCTTCGTCACCCCCGACCTCGGCGAGACCGTACTCGCCGACCCCGACCTCACGCCGCTGGCCCGGCTCAAGGACGGCGTCCGTTCGGCCGAGGCGCTGCGCCGGGTCGTCGAGGTCAACCTCGCCCGCGGCGCGGACGTGATCAAGACGCGGGTCAACGAGCGCGCCGGGCTCCCGGAGCAGGACCCGCTCGCCCAGGTGTACTCGTACGAGCAGCTCGCTGAGATCGTGGCCGCGGCCCGGCGTCGCGGCAAGGGCGTGCTCTGCCACAGCTACAGCGAGCAGGGCTGCCACGACGCCGTCACGGCCGGCGTCCGCTCCCTGGAGCACGGCGCGTTCGTCGGCGAGCGCACACTGCGCGAGATGCGCCGCAGGGGTACGTACTTCACGCCCACCCTCACCGCCATCGCCGGCCTGGCCGAGTCCACGAACCCGGTCCTCGCCGAGCGCGGGCGCGCCTACCTCCCCGTCCTGAAGAGCGCGGTGCTCGCGGCGCACGAACTCGGCGTCCCGCTCGCCGCCGGCACGGACTCGTCCGGCGGTACGGTCCGCCCGATCGGCCGGGAGGTCGAGCTGATGCGCGCGGCCGGTCTTCCGGCGCTCGACGCGATCCGTACCGCCACGACCGGCGCCGCCCGCCTCCTCGGGCGGGAGCGCACGGTGGGCCGGCTCGCGCGCGGCTTCGCCGGCGACGCGATCCTCGTCGACGGCGACCCGCTGGCCGACGTCACCGTGCTCAAGCAGCCGGTACGGGTGGTCCGGGCGGGCCTCGCCGTCTGACCCGGACGGCGGCGCGCTCCGAAGCCCGCCGCCGTTGCCGTCGCTCCGAGCCCCGGCCGCCGTCGCTCGTGCGTCCGCTGCCGTTCCGTACGCCCAAATCCCGTTCCATGCACGCCGGTTCCGCCTACCCCCGGCGCAGTTGCCCGTGCGCCCGCCGCCCTTTCTCGTAGACCCCCCTTCCTCCGCGCCCTCACCCCGAAGGAGCCCCATGCAGCCGACTTCGTCATCCCCCAGCTCGCTCTCCCGCCGCACGATGCTGACCGGTGCCGCCGCCCTGGCCGGTGCGACGGCCACCGGCGGTGTCGCCGCCGCCGCGCCCACCGCCGCGCCCGCCGGTGCGGGGCATCGTGGCAAGGCCGTGGTGTTCCGTGACGTACGGCCGTTCGGGACCGCGAAGTCGACGGATCTCGTGGTGGTCGACGGCCGCGTCTCGGGCGGTCCGGCGCCGCGCGGCGCGAAGGTCGTCGACGGCGGCGGCCGGATCGCGCTCCCGTCGCTCGTGGACGCCCACATCCACCCCGACAAGACCACCTGGGGCGGATCCTGGGTGTCGCGGCGGCCGGCGAGCGGCATCGCCGACTACGTCGCCCAGGACGTGGAGTTGTTCCGGAGTCAGCGCCGCCCCGTCGCGAAGCGGGCGTACGGGCTCATGTCCCACGCCGTCGCGCGCGGCACGCGGGCGATGCGCGCCCACGCCGACGTCGCCCCGGCCTACGGACTCGCGGGCGTCGAGGGCCTGGTGGAGGCCCGTGAGCGGCTGCGTCACGCCCTCGACGTGCAGATCGTGGCGTTCCCGCAGCACGGTGTCGTCCGCACCCCGGGCACGGCGGAACTGCTGGAGGAGGCGGCGCGCTCGGGCACCGTCGACATGATCGGCGGCATCGACCCGATCGGTTTCGACCACGCTCTCGACGAGCAGCTCGATCTCGTCTTCGGCATCGCGGACCGGCACGGTATCGGGGTGGACATCCACCTGCACGACGACGGTGAGCAGGGCATCAAGGCCATGCGCGGCATCATCGAGCGCACGCGCGCGCTGTCCCTCGCCGGCAAGGTCACCGTCAGCCACGTCTTCTGCCTGCCGGGTCTGACGGACCGTGAACTCTCCGTCATCGCCGCCGACTTGGGCGAGCAGGACATCGCCCTCACCACGGTGGCTCCGTCCGCCTCCCTGGTGCTGCCGATCGCCCGGCTGCGCGAGCACGGCGTCCGGGTCGGGCTCGGCTCCGACGGTGTGCGCGACTCATGGAGCCCGTTCGGCAACGCCGACATGCTGCACCGCGCCCATCTGCTCGGCTGGGTGACGGACGTACGTCTGGACGAGGAGCTGACGAACTGTTACCGCGTCGCGGCCCACGGCGGCGCGGACGTGATGGGCCTCGCCCACGCCGACCTGGAGCCGGGCGCCCCGGCCGACTTCGTCCTGGTCGACGGCGAGTGCCTGCCTCAGGTCGTCGTGGACATGCCCCGGCGGGACGTGGTCGTCCACGGCGGAGTCGTCGTCGCCCGCGACGGGGAGTTCCTCGACTGACGCACGCGGCACACCGGGACCGTGGTGAAGCACGCGCGTCACCGTGGTCCCGCGACGCCGCCCCTCGCCCAAGGTTCCGGCGAGGGGCGGCGATGCGACGGTTGCGTCGGCGGCCGTCCGTCCGTCCGTCCGTCCGTCCGTCAGGGGCGGACGAGCAGGACGTTGCCCAGGGAGCGCTGGCCCGTCGCGTCCGAGGGGCGGTTGACGATCCCTCCGCGCGACGTGGCCAGGACGCTGGAACCTCCGCCGTCGAGGTTCATCGCCTCCTGCGCGCCGAGCTGCCTCATCAGCTGGGCGGTCTCGGCGATGCCGAGCCCCTCGCTGTAGCCGGCCTGGCGGCCGTCGACCACGACGAGCATCAGCCTGCCCCGGTCGTCCACGCCGACCATGGAGCGCGGGTTGCTGCGCAGGGTCCAGTTGTACGTGAAGGTCTGGTCCGTGCCCTCGCGGATGATGCCGTCCCGCTGGGCGTTGACCGACACCCGGCCGTCCTGGACCAGGGTCGGGCCGACCTGGAGGATCGTGGTGTCCGCGGTGAGCGGCACCACACGGCCCAGGCCGTCCTTCACCTGCTCGGTGAACGTCAGCGTCTCGCCCACCACCGCGTGCTCCAGCAGCCACTGCGCGCTGTCGCCGATCGCCTGGAGGGTCGACCCGCCGGCGGGCACGCTCGCACCGCGCGAGGCGTTCACCGCCGTGACCCGCCCGGTGGAGTCGAGCACGGCCTCCGCGCCCGCACCGGCCGGCGGCTTCCCCCATTCCGGGGTGAACCGCACCAATTCGCTGCTGTCGGTGCACTTCAGGTCGTGCTGGGGCTCCTGGGTCGGCTGGTCGCCGCCGACACCGCCGCAGTTCCAGACGTCGCCGGGGATCCGGTTCACGCCGTCGACCTCGACGCTCTCCGACCCGGCCCGGAGCGTCACGTGGGCCGTGAAGGTGTCCACGTCGAAGGCCCGTCCGCCCTTGGTCACCTTGAGGCCCGCCCGGCCCTGGGTCGCGGAGCCGAGCAGCTTGCCGTCCTTCACGTACAGGCCGCCGGGAGCCTGGTTGTAGAACCACTGGCCGTTGATGCCGGCGATGGCTCCCGACGAGGCGATCAGGTCGGTCAGCTTCTCCGTCCCGTTCAGTGTGGGCCCGAAGTTCGTGGCCACGCTGCCCTTGAACGTACGGAAGTCCAGCTTCAGCGCGTGGACCTTCTGCGGGGCGTGCCGGTCGGTGCCGTCCTGGGCCGTGTAGCGCGTCCCGCCCGCGAATCCGGCGGCCTTGACCCGGCTCAGCTCCGCGGTCGCGTCGGCGAGCTCCGCGTGGCGGCCGATCCGCACGGTCCAGCCGAGCGTTCCGGGCCGGTGGTCGGCGAAGGCCGGGGACTCGACCTCCTCGACGCGGGGCTCGAACCCCTTGGCGCGCAGTGCGGTGGCGACCTGGTCGGCGGTGGCCCGGGGGCCGAGCGCCGTCCCGGCGGTGGCGAGCGGCCCGTCGGGGGTGGCCGGGAGATAGACGTGGACGGTCCATCGGTCGTCGGCGTCCTGTTCGCCGTACGTCATCGTGGTCAGGGTCACTCCGGGCGCCACCGTGGTGCTCACCGCGGGGGCGCTGGGGAGGAACCAGCGCGGGTCGTTGGCGACGGCCGCGGCGACTGCCGGGGCTGCTGCCGGGGCGGCGGAAACGGAGGACCGCGGAGGCGCCGCCGCGACCGGCGAGGCCGCGGCCGTGCCCAGTACCGTCGCGGCCGCCGCCAGGAGGGAAAGGGACTTGCGCTGCATGAGCGTCCTTCCGTCGTAGGAACGTAAGGCAAGGCAAAGCGCAGTCAGTTGCCGGAAGGTGACTCGTAGTCCAACAGACGAGGCAGCTCGGTGGAAGGCTCCGCTCCGATGTGCCGGACGGCGCGTTTCGGCCGCACCCGCCGTCCCGGCTCACACATCGTCATCACGAGCGAACACGCGAAAGGTTGCGCCCACTGGAGTGCCGGAACGTTCGTCCTGGGCCCGGCGAACGGCGAAACGGCAGCGCGGCGCACAGCGGCGCGGCACCCCGCCGTGAAGGCGGGGTGCCGCGCTGTGGGGTCGGTGCTGTGAGGTTCTCTTCGGTCGCCGGCGCGTCAGGCGGTGCTCTCCTCCGCCTCCTCCGCCGCGACCGCCCGGGACTGGGCCCGGCGGCCCACGACGGCGGCGGCCGCGAGGGCGCTGCCGACGAAGGCGGTGGCGACGACCCAGGGACGGTCCACGACGTGGCCGGTGGCGTGGTCGAGGGAGTAGCGGCCGGCGCCGGCGACGCCGATGGCGGCGGCCGTGAAGCCGAGGAAGGCGGGGTACTCGTAGCCGCCGCCCTGGGCGAAGAACCCGGCGGGAAGGTGGACGGCGACCGCGCCCGCCATCGCTCCGGCCGCGGCGGCGCCGGCCGCGGGGGTGGCCAGGCCCAGCGCCAGCAGGAGCCCGCCGCCCGCCTCGCCGAGGCCGGCGGCGATGGCGCTCTCGCGGGGCGGGTGGAAGCCCATCGCCTCCATACCCTTCGCCGTGGCCTCCACGCCGCCGCCCCCGAACCAGCCGAAGAGCTTCTGTGTGCCGTGCGCGGCGAGGACGGCGCCGGTGCCGACCCGGAGGACGAGGAGCCCGAGGTCGCGTCGGTTGAGGGTGGTCATCTGGGTCTCCCTGGACGGGGGCGGAGGCGTACGTCTTCCACTGTCGCCGCCCTGGGCGCCGACGCCTTCGTGTTGTTGCTCCACTTGGGGACCGTTTTGCGGGCTTTGTTCCGTACTGCTTGAGTGGGAGGGCTTCTGCCGCGCTCGGAAGCAGGCCGCAAGGAAAAGGTCCGAGCGCCTCAGTACGTACGCGACACCGCTCTGAGCGGACGGGAGTGTTCCATGACGCAGACTCACCACAGCTCCTCCGACTCCGACCCTTATGGCGGCGGGGACCGGGACGTTCCGCCCGGGCCGCTCGGTGTGCTGGCCGGCGCGGCATGGCAGGCGCTGCTCGTCGCCGGGCTCGCCTCGCTCGTGCTCGGTGTCCTGGTGCTTGTCTGGCCGGGTGCCTCGCTGTTCGTGGCCGGTGTGCTGTTCGGCCTGTATCTGCTCTTCAGTGGCGTGATGCAGCTGGTGGCGGCCTTCGGCACGCACGCCTCGACGGCGCTGCGGGTGATGGCGTTCATCAGCGGCACGCTGTCGGTCCTGCTGGGCCTGTTCTGTTTCAAGGGCGCGACGCAGTCGATCCTGCTCCTGGCGCTGTGGATCGGCATCGGCTGGCTGTTCCGGGGGATCACGCAGACCGTGGCGGCGGCTTCCGACCCGGGGATGCCCGCGCGTGGCTGGCAGGTCTTCCTCGGGATCGTCAACGCCCTCGCGGGCGTGGTCCTGATCGTCTCCCCGCTCGAATCCGCGGCGGTGCTCACCGTCCTCGGCGGCGTGTGGCTGCTGGTCGTCGGCGCCGTCGAGATCGTCACCGCGTTCCGGGTGCGCTCGCGGGCGAAGGACCTGCCGCCGGGCCTCTGAACCGTATGCCCCGGTCGTGGGCCCCGGCCGCCTGGCCGGGGCCCACGGCGCATGCGCTACATTTTGCCGGTCCTTGACCGCGATCATTCACGATCACACTCTCCTCGGAGCCGGCAACCCATGAGCGACATCGTCAACGGCCTCGGCCGGGCCACCGCCTACGGCGCCCTCGGCGTGGTGCTGCTGATACTCGGCATCGTCCTGGTGGACGTCCTCACGCCGGGGAAGCTCGGGCGCCAGATATGGCAGGAGCGGAACCGCAACGCCGCGACCCTGCTCAGCTCCGCGCTGATCGGTATCGGTGGCATCGTCTTCACCTCCATCTGGACGACGTACGACGACTTCGGCAAGGGCCTCGCGTCGACGGCCGCCTTCGGTCTGCTCGGCCTGGTCATGATGGCCGTGGCGTTCCTGGTGGTGGACCTGGTCACGCCGGGCAAGCTGGGCGCCACCCTGGTCGACCCGCAGCCGCACCCGGCGGTCTGGGTGACGGCCTCCTGCAACATCGCGGTCTCCGCGATCGTCTCCGCCTCCATCGCCTGAGCCGAGGCGCCCAGCCGGCTGCCCGCCCGGCCGGTTGCCCGCCCGGCCCGCTACGCTCGGCGGCCCGCTACGCGCGCGGCGCGCCGCCGAGCGGCTCCACTTCCAGGAACCGTCTGCGGCGCGGCCCCCGGTAGAGCAGCGCCTCCCAGCCGAGCCGCTCCAGCGCGGGCACGCAGGCGCCCAGGGCGGACTCCTCCTCCTGGGCGGCTCCGCCACCGGGCGGCCCCACCCACTCCACGACGGCAGTGCCGGGCCGCTCCCCTGCCGTGACCCGATAGCCCGTCGCCACCCGCGTACCCGAGGCGTCGAGCGCGGAGGGCGTGAACCCCGCCGCCTCCAGGGCGAGCGCCACCGCCCGGACCGGCCGTATCCGCTCCCACTCGGCGGGCCGCCGCCCGGGATCGCCGACGCCCCCGCCGCCGGTCAGCCGCCTGATCTGGCGCAGCCCTTCGACGGCCGCCCGCACCTCACGTGACCGCTGCTCCACGTCTCCCGCGGGCAGCGGCGGGTCGTCGCCCGTCGCCGCCTCGAAGGTCCCCCGGTTCGTCGTCATGTCCCCACGGTAGGACCCGGCACTGACACCCCCTCCGAGGCCGCCCCGGGGGGATGGGCCATGATCAGCGCCGGCCGCGCCCGCTCGTCACCGCGTAGTACTGCAGGTCCTGCCGGTCGACCGGCCGCCGGACCGGATAGCGGCTGGTGACCGTCGTCGTGGCCGTCCCGGCCCGCACGGCGGTCGCGGAGCTGTGTCCGGTGCGCAGGGGGAGCAGCCTGGCGTGCACCCCACCGGGTGCGCGATAGCCGGCCGACGTGGACCCCGTTCGCGTACGGACGTCGGCCGGGGCGGTGAGGAAGGAGAGCACCTCGACGGCGTCGCGGGGTGTGGCGGTGCCCGCGCGGGGCCGTATCACCCGGGGCTGGCGTGCGGTCGGCGGGACGTCGTCGACGAACTGGACGCGCGAGGTGAGGTAGAGCGTGTCGCGCAGGATCTTCGGCCAGGTGCCGGTCTTGAACCGGGTCAGGTAGTAGGAGGAGAGGTCCAGGTAGGCGTGGCCGTTGTGGAGCGAGGGCGCGATGTGGGTGCCCTCGCTGTAGTCGTTCCAGGTGGTGAGCTGCACCCAGTCGGCGTCGGAGTCGATGGCCGCCTCCCAACTCGCCCGCAGGGTTTCGGTGTTGCCCGCCTCGTCGTAGACGCCCTGGTTGGGGCGGGCGTCCTGGACGGAGACCGGGTGCATCCAGACCTTCCCGAGCCGGTGGGCCCGGGCCGCGTCGGCCCCGGCGCCGGCCTGCCGGCCGGGGCTGCGGGCACCCCACTCCGCGAAGCCGTGGCTGATGGGCGCGTACCGCTCCCGCTCGGCGGTGAAGTCGAGGAAGAGCGGGACGAGCGCGGTCCTGATGCCGTGCCGGGTCTCCAGTTCGCGCATCGCCGTCCGCCACCAGTCCGGCTCCTTCTCCTCCGCCTTGAACGGGGAGACGACGAGCCGGCCGTCGGGCAGCCGGTGCGCCGAGGGGTGCCGGGCCAGTCGCGCGAGGAAGTCGGCGAGGGAGGCGGGGGTGGCCGTGGCGAGGGCCGTCATGTCGGGCATGAGCTGGATCCGGAAGCCGGGGTCCTCCTCGTGCGCGGCCTGGAGCAGCAGTTCGGCGCGGTCCCGGTGGCGTCCGGTCTCGGACAGCAGGTCGAGGGTGAAGCCGTCGAGTCCGGCGTCGCGTGCGGTCCTGACCTCCTGGCGCAGATGGGCGAGTTCCCAGTTCCCGGGCTCGGGCGCGGCCGGGAGCGGGCGGTCGCGGAGCAGCCCTCCGTAGGCCCGGTGCTTGCCCTTCTCGCCGTCCGGGGTCAGGTAGTTGCGCGTGTAGTAGTCGCGTTCGGCGGGCTCGTTGTCGAGGGAGAGGGGGTACGGGGTGAAGTAGTGGGCGAAGACCAGCCTGTCCGAGCGGCGCAGCTGGCCGGTGGGCGGCAGGTCGAAGGGGAGGGCGGTGCTGTACGCCTTCGGGGGCCCGGCGGTCGGCCCGTCGGGGACCTCGGGCGCGTCGGCGCGGAGGGCGCCCGCCGTTCCGAGGCCGGCCCAGGCGCCGAGGAGCAGTGCTCCCAGGGTGACGCCCGGGAGGAGCCTGCGCCGTCCCGGAACCCGATGGGTTCGGCCTGAAGACCTGTCAGCCATGTGCGGTCCTCGGGTTGTTGGGAGCTGCTCTGCCGCGGGGGGCCCCGCGCGGGACTGGCTGCAGTACAGCCGATGACCGGCGGTGGAACAACCACCGTCGGGCCCGTGGCGACCGGGCACGGACCGTGACGAGCGATGTGCTTTCCGCCACATCCGTGGCGCTCTCCCCCGGCGTTGACGCCGGCCCCTTCACCCCGCCCCCGCCTCTTCTTCACACGGCCTCACGTGCGTCAACTCCCGTTGGGCGGACGTATGATGCGGGCGGCTGTGACGAGACCGGCCACGATGTCACGAGATGAATGGGCCATCACCTTCTGAGGTCGTTCGCGTGAACTGCAGCGGACGTGCGCGCGTATGTCGTACTGTTCCGCCGTTGCGACGCTTGTTCATCGATCAGGGGGTCGACGAACAAGATGGCGAACGTCGACACGTGCCTGGGGGGTACATGTGGCATGCCCGCACAACTGAGACCAACTCCACCGGAACCGCGCCTGGTTCACCGACCGCCGCGACGCGCCCTCGCGCGAAGGCGGGCTGGTATCCGGTCGTCGCGCTGACCGTCGACGCCCTGGGGGTGGGCGCGCCGGTCGCGCTGATCCTCCGGGTCGAGCGCCAGCCGTACGTCTACGCGAGCGCGCTCGTCGCCGCCCTGTCCTGGGTCGCGGTGCGGTCACTGCGCCGACGGTACGCGCGGCGTGAACTCGGTGAGTCCCGGGGCAGTCTGCCCGTACTGCACGACTGGTTGATCCTGCTCGGCGTGCTCGCCGTCCTGCGGGCGGCCGCCGATCTGCACCACCCGGCGCTGCTCTGTCTCGCGGCGCTGCTTCCGGCGCCCGTACTCACCCTGGTGTGCACGAAACTGACCTGGCATCACCTGGTGGCGGCGCGGCGCGAGGCGCAGGTGGTCACGCGCGTACTGGTCCTCGGTGAGCCGTCGGCCGCGGGTGACGTCGCCGAGCATCTCGCGGGCCGGACCGAGCACCCGTACGTGGTGGTCGGCGTCGTCGCGATCGGCGAGGGCCCGGTCCGCACGGGCGCCCCGGTGGCCGCACGCCTGGGCGTCCTGCCACCCGAGGCAGCCGACGGTGACACCTGCCATGTCCTCACCGCTGCCCGGGAGTTGGAGGCGGACGTCGTCCTCGTCACGGCCGGCCCCCTGATGTCCGGCGAGCGGCTGCGCCGGCTCTCCTGGGGCCTGCACGACGCGGGGACCGAACTCGCCCTGGCGCCTGGCCTGGTGGAGTGCGCGGTCAAACGTCTGGAGACCACGTCGGCGGCCGGGCTCGCGCTGCTCCGGGTCGCTCCGCCGCTGCGCAGCGGGGTCCAGCCGGTCCTGAAGTCGGTCCTCGACCGGGCGGGCGCGGCGCTCGGGCTGCTGTTGCTGTCGCCGGTGTTCCTGACGATCGGCGCCGCCGTACGGCTCGGCTCGCAGGGTCCGGTCTTCTACCGACAGGTCAGGGTCGGCCAGGGCCGGGCCCCGTTCGTGATGTGGAAGTTCCGCACGATGTTCCTGGACGCCGACGCCCGCAAGGCGGAGCTGGAGCGGGCGAACGAGCACGACGGGCCGATGTTCAAGATGCGCCGGGATCCGCGGGTGACCCGGGTGGGCCGGATGCTGCGCCGCACCTCGCTCGACGAGCTGCCGCAGCTGATCAACGTACTGCTGGGTTCGATGTCGCTGGTCGGGCCGCGCCCGCCGCTGCCGGAGGAGGTGGCGCGGTACGGGGACGTGGAGCTGCGCCGGCTCGCCGTACGGCCGGGGATGACGGGGCTCTGGCAGATCAGCGGGCGTTCGGACCTGTCGTGGGACGAGACGGTGGAGCTCGATCTGCACTACGTGGACAACTGGTCGTTCACCAGCGATGTGGATGTCATGGCCCGTACGTTCCGCGCCGTCGTCGACGGTCGCGGAGCGTACTGACGGGCCGGCCGCCGCATGCGATCAGTGCTGGTCCCGCCACCAGGCGTAGGTGGCGGCGATCCCGTCCGGCAGGGCGACGGCCGGCTTCCAGCCGAGACCGGTCAGCCGGGACACGTCGAGGAGCTTGCGCGGGGTGCCGTCGGGCTTGCTCGTGTCCCAGGCGATCCGCCCCTGATAGCCCGTCACCCCACCGATGGTATCGGCCAGTTCGCGGATCGTGAGGTCCTCGCCGCAGCCGATGTTGACCGGCTCGTCGCCGTCGTAGCGGTCCAGCAGGACGGCGCAGGCGGCGGCGAGGTCGTCGACGTGCAGGAACTCGCGGCGCGGGGTGCCCGAGCCCCAGAGCCTGATCTCCTCCCTGCCCTCCTCGCGGGCCTCGTGGAAGCGGCGGATCAGGGCGGGCAGGACGTGCGAGCTCTCCAGGTCGAAGTTGTCGCCGGGGCCGTAGAGGTTGGTCGGCATCGCCGAGATGTAGGCGGCGCCGTACTGCTTGCGGTACGCCTGGACCTGCACGATCCCGGCGATCTTCGCCAGCGCGTAGGCCTCGTTGGTGGGCTCCAGCGGGCCGGTCAGCAGCGCGTCCTCGGTGATGGGCTGGGGGGCGAGCCGGGGATAGATGCAGGACGAGCCGAGGAAGAGCAGGCGGCGGACGCCGGCGGCGTGCGCGCCGGCGACGACGGCGAGCTGGATCCGGAGGTTCTCCTCCAGGAACTGCACCGGGTACGTGCTGTTCGCCATGATCCCGCCGACCTTGGCGGCGGCGAGCACGACGGCGTCGGGGCGGGTCTCGGCCAGGAACGCGGCGGTCCGCGCGGCGTCGCGCAGATCGAGCTCGGCGCGGGTCCGGGTGATCACCTCGTGCCCGTCGGCGGTGAGCCGGCGAGCTATGGCGGAGCCCACGAGGCCGCGGTGTCCCGCGACGAATATCCGGGCTCGGTCCGGCAGGTACGACGTCGATGCGCTCAGGGCGGCGCTCGTCGATTCAGTCATGGCCTGGATCATGCCAGGCCCACCGGGGCCGCAGTACCTCAGATCAGGAATTAAGGCCTGTACCACACCATATCCGCATGACACGGACCGGCTGGGGGCCGGTCCGTCAGGGAGGGGCACCACGCATGAACAAGACCGCACTCATCACCGGCGTCACCGGGCAGGACGGCTCGTACCTGGCCGAACTGCTGATGTCCAAGGGCTACACGGTGCACGGCCTGGTCCGCCGCTCGTCGAGCTTCAACACCGAGCGGATCGACCACATCTACCAGGACCCGCAGCAGGCGAACCGCTCCTTTGTCCTGCACCACGCGGACCTCTCGGACGGTGTGGCGCTGGTGAACCTGCTGCGCGAGATCCGCCCCGACGAGGTCTACAACCTCGGCGCGCAGTCCCATGTGCGGGTCTCCTTCGACGCCCCGCTGTACACCGGTGACGTGACGGGCCTGGGCGCCCTGCGGCTCCTTGAGGCGATCCGGGCGAGCGGCATCGACACCCGGATCTACCAGGCGTCCTCCTCCGAGATGTTCGGCGCGACCCCGCCGCCGCAGAACGAGCAGACCCCGTTCCACCCGCGCAGCCCGTACGGCGCCGCCAAGGTCTTCGCGTACTGGACGACGGTCAACTACCGTGAGGCGTACGGCATGTTCGCCGTGAACGGGGTGCTCTTCAACCACGAGTCGCCGCGCCGGGGCGAGACCTTCGTGACCCGCAAGGTCACCCGGGCCGTCGCCCGGATCAAGGCGGGCCTGCAGGACCGGCTCTATCTGGGCAACCTCGACGCCGTACGGGACTGGGGGTACGCCCCCGAGTACGTCGACGCGATGTGGCGGATGCTCCAGCGGGACGAACCGATGGACTACGTGGTCGCGACCGGAGTCCCGTCGACCGTACGGCAGTTCGTGGAGACGGCGTTCGCGCACGTGGGGCTCGACTGGGCCGAGCACGTCCGGTACGACCCCAAGTACGAGCGCCCCAGCGAGGTGGACGCGCTGATCGGCGACGCGAGCAGGGCGCGGGACACCCTTGGCTGGAAGGCCACCGTCCAGGTGGAGGAACTGGCCCGGATCATGGTCGACGCCGATGTCCGGCTCGTGGAGGACCAGTTGGCCGGCGCGACGGTACGCATCGACCGCTGAGCTGCGGCTTCCGGCCCGCGCCTGGCCCACGGGGCTGTGGCGTCCCCGGCGGCTGCCGGGTCGGAAGGTACCGGATTGGTCAAGTGGCCTTGTCCGGTTGTGACTTCGTCGTACAGTTCGCATTCATCACATGGCAGTTGCACCACTTCACGCCACATTGACTGGGCTATCACGCCTGGGGGGAACATGCGTAGATCCTGGGGGCTCACTGCTGCCCTCGTCCTGACCGTCGCGGCCGGAGCCGGGGGCTCGCTGGCTCCGACGGCCGCGGCCCTGACGCCGCCGGTGGCCTTCACCGCGGACGATCTGCCGACCTGGCAGACCAACGGCGTCGTCTGGGCGCTGGCCGAGGCGAACGACACCGTCTTCGTCGGCGGCACCTTCTCCGAGGTGCGCCCGCCCGACGGCGGCAGCGGCGCCCCGAAGAGCGCCGTGAACTTCGCGGCCATGGACGCGGCCACCGGCGCGCCCACCGACTGCACCCTCTCCTTCACCGTCGGCAGCGGCACCGCGACCGTACGGACCCTGGTGGTCTCACCGGACAAGAAGACGCTGTACGCGGGTGGTTACTTCGGCGCCGTCAACGGCACCCCGGTCTCCAGCCTCGCCGCGATCGACATCGCGACCTGTACGCCGAGGGCCGCCTTCACCCCGAGCTTCCCCGCCACCGTGCGGGCGCTCGCCGTCACCGACACGACCATCTACGCGGCCGGTGACTTCGGCACGGTCGAGGGGCAGACCCGGCAGCGGTTCGCGGCCATCACGAGCGCCGGCGCGCTGCTGCCGTTCAGGGCCGACGCCGACGAACCGGGCCGCGCCGTCGAGGTCACCCCGGACGGGCAACACGTCCTGCTCGGCGGCGACTTCTTCACCGTCAACGGCGCCAACTCGCACGCCCTGGCAGTGGTGAACGCCACGACCGGCGCCGTCACCAAGGCGTACCCCAACGGCTGGATCCCGCAGAACTCCGTCGTCAAGGACATCGAGACGGACGCCACCGGCTTCTACACCGGCAACGAGGGCACCGGCGGCGGTGTCTTCGACGGCCGGATAGCCCTGAACCTCTCGGACTTCGGGCAGCGCTGGCGCGACACGTGCCTGGGCGCCACGCAGGCCGTCCGTTCGTACCAGGGCGTGCTGTACAGCGCCTCGCACGCCCACGACTGCGCCAGCGTGGGCGAGTTCCCCGACGGGCGCCGCTACCACCTGCTCGCGCAGCCGACGACCTCGACCGGGAAGCTCGGCTGGTTCCCCGACACCAACGACGGCATCGGCGAGGGCATCGGCCCGCGCGCCTTCACCATCTCGGGCAGCGGAGCGACCAAGTTCCTCTGGGTGGGCGGGGAGTTCACCACCACCAACGGGGCTCCCGCGCAGGGTCTGACCCGCTTCGCGTCCGGCCCCGACACCGGCGCGCCGACCGTCCCGGTCGCGAGCGCCGCCGCCGTCGGCCCGAGCGCGGTCCAGGTCCGCTGGCGTTCCAGCCTCGACCTGGACGACTCGAAGCTGACGTACAAGGTGTACCGCAACGGCTCCGCGACCCCGATCGCGACCGTCCAGGGCGACTCGCTGCACTGGTCCCGCCCCCAGGTCTCGTTCAAGGACACCGGCGTGGTCCCGGGCCAGACCTACAGCTACCGGGTGACCGCCGGGGACGCGGCAGGCAACACCAGCGCCCTGTCGGCGACAGCCACCGTGACCGTGCCGACCTCCCCGGAGCCGTACGCCTCCCGGGTGATCGCCGACGGCGCCTCGCTGTACTGGCGCTTCGACGAGTCGACCACGCCGTACGCGGCCGACTCCTCCGACGGCGGCGACAACAGCGGTCTGTACATCAACGCCCCCGCGCTGCGTCAGACTCCGGGCGCGGTCTCCGGCGCGTCCACGGCCGTCGCGCTCAACGGCACGGACGAGCAGATCCACAGCGACCGGCGGCAGACCGTCACCGGCTCCTTCACCATCGAGACGTGGTTCAGGACCACCACGAACCGGGGTGGCAAGCTGATCGGCTTCGGCAACAACACCACGCGGAACAGCACCAGTTACGACAAGCACCTGTACATGACGAACAGCGGCAACGTCGTGTTCGGCGTGTACAACGGGTCGGCGCGCACGCTGACGTCCCTCGGCTCGTACAACAACGGCGCCTGGCACCACGCCGTGGGCACCCAGGGACCGGAGGGCATGCGGCTGTACATCGACGGCAAGCTCGCCGGCTCCAACAGCGTCACCACCAACCAGCAGTTCGACGGCTACTGGCGCGTCGGCGCCGACAACCTCGGCAGCTGGCCGCTCCGTCCGACGAGCACCTTCTTCGCCGGCCAGATCGACGAGGCCGCCGTCTACCCGTCGGCGCTCACCGGCACCCAGGTCGCCCAGCACCACAGCCTGGCGTCCGCCCCGGCCGACACGGTCACCACGGTGACGGCCACTGAGGACACCTACGCCAACGCGGGCGCCCCCGGCACGAATTACGGCACGTCCAGCTCGCTGGCGATCCGCGGCACCTCGGCGTACGAGTCGTACCTGCGGTTCCCGCTGCCCGCCGCTCCGGCCGGCAAGGTCCTCAAGAGCGTCCGACTCGCGGTGAAGACGACCACGATGACCGGCGCAGGCTCGACCGACGCCGTCTCGGTCGTGCCGGTCACGGGGGCATGGGCCGAGGACACGGTGACGTACACCAACCGGCCCGCACTCGGGGCGAGTTCGATCGGGACACTGAGCGGGGCGGTGGACGGTTCGACCGTGTACTCGGCCACGCTGGACACCTCGGCGGTGACGGCGGCCCTCGGCGGCTCGTACAGCCTGGCGCTGACGAGCACCGGGACCGACCCGCTGTGGCTCTGGTCGTCCGAGGCGACGGCGGCGGAGGGCACTCCGCAGCTGGTGCTGACCTTCGGCGCGCCGTAACCGGTCGCCGTACCTCCATCACCGGACGAGGGGCCCGCGAGACCGGGTCCCTCGTCCGACGTACCACGGGAGTTCCCCCATGCGTCGACCTCTTCACCGGCGCCCGGCAGCGGCGGCGGCCGTCCTCGCCGCGCTGCTCGCCCTGACCGCCTGCTCCTCCGGAGGCGAGGGGGGCGCAGAGCCGCCTCGCGAGTCGAAGGCCGCCGGGCCCACCCGTTCGGCCGCCGTGCCCGACCGGCAGGCCGAAACCGTTCCCACCGGTCCCACTCCGTCCGCGACCAAGGGTCCGACGGTTCCCGACTCCGAACTCAAGCCGGTCACCGGGTCGTTCACGGCCACGGAGAGGAAGTATCTGAGCGGGCGGGTGCCGGAGAACACGGACCCGGCCGCCGTGCTCCAGACCGGCCAGGAGTCCTGCCAGCGCCTGAGCCGCACCGCCAAACGGGACAAGGACGCGGCCGTCGGCGCGATCATCGCGGGGGACATCCCCGATGCCGAGGGGGTGATCACCCACCTGTGCACCGATCAGATGCCGCTGCTCACGACCGCGAGGACCGGCTTCGGCGAGGGCACGGTCACGGCGCCCAAGGCGGGGACCTACCGCGCCCTGACCACGAATCCGGCCTGCGCCTGGCAGGCACTCGGCGCCGACGGCAAGGTCCTCGCAGAGGGCCCCGCGCCCGGGTCCGCAGGCAACGTGCGGGCGAATGTCCCGGCCGGGGCACGGGAGTTCACCTCCAGCGGGTGCTACGCCTGGCTGCCCGCGTAGCCGGTCGTACGGGGTAGGCAGGCGTACGGCGTAGCCAGGCGTACGGCGTAGCCAGGCGTACGGCGTAGCCAGGCGTACGGCGTAGCCAGGCGTACGGCTCTACGAGCGGGCGGCGGGCGCCGTCGCCCGCCCGTAGACCCCGAGCAGCGTGTCCAGGACCGCGTCCATCGAGAACGCCTCGGCGGCCAGCTTCCGGGCCGCCGCCGACGCGGTCTCGTTCGCGCCCGGCTCCAGGAGCGCGCACACGGCCGGAGCCAGGCCCGCCGCGTCCTCGACCACCCGGCCGGCGCCGGCCTCCGCGATGTCCCGGGCCAGTCCGTTGGAGGTCGTCACGACAGCGGGGGTGCCGACCGAAAGCGCCTCCAGTACGGACATCGGGAACGGCTCGGCCACCGACGGCAGGACGTACACGTGCGCCCGGCGCAGCTCGTCGAGCATCCGCTCGGACGTCAGCGGACCCGGGCGGCTCACCCGCTCGCCGACGCCCAGCTCGGCGACGAGCGCGTCCACGGCCGCCCGCTCGCCCTCGTCCGGTCCGGCGAGGACGAACGTGGCGTCGGGGTGGTGGCGCAGGATCTCCGGGACGGCCGCCACGAAGTCCGTCGGCCGCTTCCGGGCCTGGAGCCGGGCGGCGTACAGGATGCGGGGCGGCCCGGTCGGCGCCGGGCGCGGCTCCTGCGCCGGTACGCCGTTGACCAGGCGTACGGCTCCGCTGAGGGGGCCGCCGACGACCGCGTCCAGGTCCTTGCGCTCGCGGTCCGTCAGATACAGGACGGCCGAGGCGCCCCGCAACACCCGGCGGACGGCGACCGCGTCCAGGAGCTTGGCGAGCGGTCTGTCGCTCGGGTCGACCATGCCGTGCGTCTGGAGCACCAGGGGGCGACCGGCCCGCAGCGCGGCGAGCGCGACGGGCAGGGTCACCAGGTCGCGGGCGAGGTGGACGTGGACCACGTCGGCGTCCTTGACCAGCGCGCCCGCCCCGGCGAGCAGCGCGGGCGAGGTGATGCCGCTGAAGCCCAGCGGGAGGATCGTACGGGCCGGGTAGAGCCGGGCGGGCACGCCGTCGACGTCGGTCGGCAGGGCGCCGGGGAAGCCGTCGCCGAGGGCGGTCAGGCGCACCTGGTGACCGCGTGCGGCGAGTCCCCGGCCGAGGTTCACGGCGACCCTGACCGGGCCGCCGAAGGCGTGGGTGGGGCTGTGCAGCGTCACCGCGTGCAGCACCCTGAGGCCGCTCACGCGGGCACCGGGACGGGGCGGCGGCCCTCGGCCGTGTGCAGGGTGAGCTCCGGGAGGTCCTTGTGGAGCGTCGTACCTGCGGCGACGACCGCGTGCCGGCCGACGGTGACGCCGGCGAGGACGGTGGCGCGGGCCGCGACCCAGGCGCCGTCCTCGACCGTGATCGGGGCGTTGCGGTAGCGGAAGTCGGCGGCCCGGTGGTCGTGGCCGCCGGTGCACAGCAACGCCTCCTGGGAGACGCAGACATGGGCGCCGAGGGTGATGGGCTCCAGGTTGAGCAGCCAGGCGCCCTCGCCGATCCAGGTGTGGTCGCCGACGGTCAGCTTCCACGGCCACAGGACCCTGACCCGGTGCCGGATGAGCACGCCGTCGCCGATGGTCGCGCCGAAGGCCCGGAGCAGCGCGACCCGCAGCCGGGCCGGGCAGAACCAGGCCATGAAGACCGTGTTCATCACCGCGAACCAGAGGGCCTGCGTGAGTCTGCCGCGGCCCTTGTCGTATCCGGCCAGCGTGAACGCCGGGAGATTTCGCATGAGTTCACCCCCACCGGCGCCTCCCCAGGCGCCTGGCGTTCAGACTAACGGTTGCCGGGAGGTGACAGGGGGGCGTCGCTAGACTGGCGCGAAGTGAGGGGCCGGGGTGGGGACTTCGACGTCCGGGGAGCCGTGGCTTCCTGGCTCCAGGGGGCGGCATGACGACCGATGCACGCGGTACGGAGACCCAGGCGCGGGCCGAGACCGGGACCGGGACACGGACCGCGACGGCCGCGCCTGCGCCGCTGCTGCTCGCGCCCGCCGTGTCCCCGCGCACGCTGCTCTCGCGGGCGCTCTCCATCCCGCTCGTGCTCGGCTTCACGGTGTTCCTGCCGCTGCTGGTGGCGATCCAGCCGGGTGCGGGCGTGCACGACGCCGCGTACTACCTCCAGATCGCGCTGACCATGTACGCGGGGGCGCGGCTCTCGGCGATGATCCTCACCAACCGGCGCAAGCTGCTTCAGGGTTCGTTCTGGCTCTTGGTCTACATGGCGATGGGCGTGGCACCCCTCGCCCAGGCGGTCCTGGGCCGGGTGCCGACGCCGGTGGTGGGTCCGCGCTCCGATCTGACCACGGCGGTGGCTCTGGTCCTGGTCGGCTGCGCCGCGTTCGACGTGGGCGCCTTACTGGCCCGGGGCCGCTCGGGAGCATCCCAACGCTCCGAGGGACGACCGGCATTGGTGCACCGGCGACGGCTGTATCTGCTCGTCCTGCTGGCGTTCGTGTGCAGTGGCCTGTTCGTCGTCAAGCTCGGCGGGCCCGCCGTGTTCTTCTCCAGCCGCCAGGAGATCATCGCGGGGATCGAGGAGGCGGGCGTCTCGCAGGCCGACTCGCAGGCCGGGCAGGCGTTCCTGCGCGGCTTCGGCACCGTCCCGGCGCTCTTCGCGCTCCTTGTGTACTGCCGCTGGCTGGTGACCTCGAAGCGGGCCAGACGCCGGCCGACGGTGCTTGCCGTGTTCCTCGCGCTCGTCCTGCTCAACGGCGTGGTGAACAACCCGATCTCGAACCCGCGTTACTGGTTCCTGACGGTGATGTTCTCGCTGCTGTTCACCGCCTTCCCGGTGAGCGCCGCGATGTACCGGTCGGCGCTGAGCCTGGGGGTGGTGATGGCGCTGATCGTCTTCCCGTTCTCCGATCGCTTCCGGTACGACGAGAAGAACTACCGCCCGGTGGAGACGACGTCGGTCCTGGAGCCGTTGGCGCTGAAGGACTACGACCAGGTGGGCATGTTCGCCAACACCATCACGCTGGTGAACTCGGGGAGCCGGCACCGGTACGGCCGTCAGCTGGCCGGTTCCGTCTTCTTCGCGGTGCCGCGTTCGGTGTGGCCGGGCAAGCCGCGCGACACGGGGGTGATGGTCGGCCAGTGGATGGGGACGGTGAACACCAATCTCTCCTCCCCCGTCTGGGCCGAGCTGTGGATCGACTTCGGGGCCGTGGGCATGGCGGCCGGGATGACGGGGCTCGGCTACGCGGCGGCCCGCGTCGACGGCCGGTTCGCCCGCCGGGGTACGCGCAGGGCGCCGCCGGGCAGCCTGATCTCCCTGGTCGTACCGCTGGTGGCGGGGTACTCGTTCATCCTGCTGCGGGGCCCGCTGCTGCAGGCCTCGGGCCGGGTGGCGATCGCCCTGATCTGCATCGCCCTGGTGACCACCTGGCGTCAGGACAAGGGCGCGGCGCTGCGCTGACCGCCCTGCCCCGACGGGGTGGGCTCGGGGCGGGTGCGGGCCACGCGCGTCCAGGCGGCGACGGCCTTCAGCGCGGAGCCGGCCGCAAGCCCCCAGGCGACGCCGACGGCCCCGCCGAGGAGGTACCCGCCGCCGAGCATCAGGGCGACCGAGAGGAGCGAGAAGACCACCTGTACGGAGAGGGTGGCGCGGGGCCTGAGGACGCGCAGGGTGACCAGGGCGCAGGTGCCCGCCGCCATCACCGCGTACTGGCTGCCGGTGGCGGGGAGCAGTTGGGAGGCGGACTGCCAGGTGGCGCCGAGCAGTTGGCGTCCGAGGTGGTCGGGAAGCGCGTACAGGACCGCGGCCCAGGCGAGCGCGACGAGGGCGAGTACGGCGGCGAGCGCGGCGGCGGCCCGTACCGTGGCGCGGCGGGAGCCGGCCCTGCCGAGCAGCGGCGGGCCGAAGGCGTTGACCGAGGTGAGCAGCGTGTTGAGCGGACCGAAGAGGGTGGTCGCGCCGCGCAGCGCGCCGACGAGGGCCGGGCTCGCCAGGATGCCGAGCGCGAGGACGGCGAGCTGGCTGGAGGCGTTGCCGACGGCGAACTCGACGGCGAACCGGCGGCCGAGGTGGCCCTTGCGCAGATAGCGGCCGGGGCCGCCCGGCAGGTTCCGTACGGAGGGGCACAGGAGGGCGAGCCCGAGGAGGGCGGCGGGCAGCGCCGAGAGGCCCCACACCAGGACGAGCCGGGCCGGTGAGCTGCCGCCCGGCTGGAGCAGCAGAGCCGGTACGGCGCAGGCGAGCCGGAGCAGGTCGGCGGCGAGGGCCAGGTGCGGACGGCGTAGGGCGGAGAAGGCGTAGCGCAGACCGTCCTGGACGAGCACGACGGGCAGAACGGCGCCGAGGGCGAGCAGCGCGTGCCCGGTGACGCCGCCGATGACGGCTCCCGCCGCCAGCAGGAGGACCCCGGCGGCCGTGGAGGCTGCGGCGGTGAAGGTGACGGCGGACCGGGCCGCCGCGCCGACCTCGGGCGCCTCACCCTTCTCCAGGACGACGCTCTGCCCGACGTACGCCGCGCTCAGGCCGAGGAGGACGGTGAAGACGATGTACACCATGGAGAAGGACGCGAAGCCGTCCACGCTGGAGGCCCGGGCCGCGATCACCAGGACGGCGATGTTGGTGAGACTGGCCGCCGCCTGGTCCAGGACCGAGACGGCGACGGTGACGGCACGTCTCAACGGTCGCCCGCGCGGATGTCGCGGCCGGCTGCCGGGCCGGTGCGCAGGTCCTCGGCACGGAGCGAGCGCAGGGCGACGGTGTCGGAGCCGTCGCCGAGCAGGATCTGCTCGGGCTCGGCGGCGAACTCCTCGGTCCCGGGCGGGGGCGGGTACGAATGGCCCCCGCCGGACCCGCGTCGGCCGCCCTGCTTCTTGGCCGCGCGGCGGCGGCGTCGGCCTGAGGTGTGCACGACGGCGCCGAGGACGGTGCCGCCGGCGCCCGCTATCAGTTCGCGGATGCGCTGGAGGTCCGTACGGTGGACTCCGCGCGGGTCGCAGACGACGAGGACCCCGTCGACGCGGTCGACGAGCGCGAGGGCGTCCGCGTAGTTGAGGACGGGCGGGGCGAGGACGACGACGGTGGAGTTCGGCGAGTCGGCCTCGGCGATGAGCCGGGAGACCCGGGGGCCGGTGAGGGCCCGCGCCACGTTCCGCACCCGCTCGCCGGGCACCAGACCGAAGGAACCCGACTCACCCGCGTCGACGGAGAGTTGGCGCCTGCTGGGCCAGCCGCCCTCCTCGTTCTCCCGGCTCTCCACCGGGCTGCTCCAGCGCGGCGCGGCCGCCGCGTGGGCACGGAGCCGGCCCTTGAGCGTGGGGTCGCGCAGGTCGGCCTCGATGAGCAGGACGTCCTTGCCGGTCTCGGCGAAGGAGGCGGCGAGGTGGGAGGCGACGGCGACGGCGGCTTCGTTGGAGCCGCGCGGGGCGACGACGAGGAGGCGCCGGCGGTCGGCGAACCGCTGGTCGTAGGCGAGCCGGAAGGCGACGGAGCGGTACTCCTCGGCGACCCGGGCGTCGGTGTGGTCGTCGGCGAGCAGGACGTCGGTGGCGCCGCGGGGCAGCGTGCCGAGGACGGGGGCGCGGACCGCGCGGGCCACGTCGCCCGCGGAGCGGGGCGCGGGGTCGAAGACGAGCCGGACCCAGGCGGCGAGCAGGCCGAGCGCGATGCCGACGAGGGCGCCGAGGCCGAGGCTCATGGGCAGTCCGGGGCCGTCGGAGTAGCCGGGGGCGGTGGCGACGCGGATGACGGTGCCGGGCGACATGTCGAGGGACTTGAGCTGGCTGATCCGGGCGTCGAGTTCGTTGATGCGGTTGAGCAGGTTGGTCTTGACGCTGTATTCGGCGTCGCGGGCCGCCCCGTCGGGCATCCGGTCGAGTTCCTTGGTCTTCTGGTCGTGCTTCTTGGCGACCTCGTCGAGCTGCCGCTGCTGTCCGGCGAGCAGGGTGCCCCGCAGGTCGGTCCACTGCTTCTCGCGCAGGCCCAGATAGGCCTGGGTGACGGCGTTGGCGCGGTCGGCGGCGGCCTGCGGCGTGTCGGCGGTGTAGGTGAACTGGAGGACCTGGCTCTGGGGCGGGTTGGTGACCTGGAGGTCCTTCTGGAGCCGGCCGATGGTGCCGGTCCAGCCGAGTTTCCTGGCGGCCTGTTCGGCGACGCTGCTGCTGAGCGCGGTCTGCCGTTCGGACCCCATGTTCAGGGTCTTGTCCTGGGAGATGCTGGGGTTGAAGGGGTCGTTGACGGGGGCGCGCAGCACGACCTGGCTGGTGGCGACATAGGTGTCCGCGTTGGACATCCCGAACCAGACGCCGCCGAGCAGGCCGATGCCGATGCCGGCGCCGATGATCGCGCGGTAGCGCAGGAGTTGGCGGAACTGGTCGCGCAGCAGCTCCGGTTCGTCGTCCTGCACCGCGGTGACGTGCGAGTGTGTCACGTGCCCGGACCCCCCAGAGCCTCGTCGATCAGTGCGTCGATCCGGGCGAGGCCGGCCGCTCGGGTCAGATGGGCCTCGACGTGGCGTGGCCCCTGCGCGCCGAGCGCTTCGGCGGCCGCCGGGTCCCCGCCGAGTCTACGGATCTCGGCCAGCAGCGCGTCGGGATCCTCCGGAGGTACGAGCACCCCGGCTCCGGAGCGCAGCACTTCCTGGGCGGTGCCGCCCTGGGCGGCCACGGAGGCGACGACGGGGCGTCCGGCGGCGAAGTACGAGGTCAGCTTGGACGGCACGCTCATGTCGAGGACCGAGGCCCGCTGGGTGACGGCGAGGACATCGGCCGCGGCGAGGGTGTCGGGGAACTCGTCGTCGCCGACGGGTGGCATGAAGTCGAGGTTGGGGATTCCGGTGCCCGACTGCTCAAGGTGCGCACGCTGGTTGCCGTCGCCGAGCAGGACGATCCTGATCTTCGGGTCGCGTCGGGCCGCCTCGACGAGGACGTCGAGCCCCTGCTTGAGGCCCATGTTCCCGGAGTGCAGGACGACGGTCTCGCCGTCGCCCCAGCCGAGCCGCTGCCGGATCTCGGCGCGGGGCGTCGAAGGGCCGGTCACATGGGACCAGTTGGGGACGATGCGGATGCGGCGGCGCTCGACACCCATGGCGGCGACCTTGTCCACGAAGGTCTCGTGGATGACGCCGACGAGCGCGGCCCGGCGCAGCGCGTACGACTCCGCGCGGGCGGCGAGGGCGGCGGCGCGGTCCCCGCCCCTGATGCCGCTCTGCGCGGCGGCGGCGCCCATCAGGTCCTGGACGACGGGGACGTACGGAACGCGCCAACGGGCCGCGAGGCGGGCGCCGATGACGCCGCCGGCCAGGCTTGGCATCTGGGCGAGGACCGCGTGGGGCCGGGCCATGTCCGGGGGTGTGAGGAGTCCGTGGGCGAGCACGCTGGCCTCGAACGTGGCGCGCTTCAGGGCGGTTTGGCGGGCGGGGACGGTGTGGCGTCTGCGGTGGACGACGACCCCGGCCCGCTCCTCGGTCCGGCGCCAGACCCTCGCGTACGCCGGGTCGAGGGACCACGAGGGGTAGTGCGGCATGCCGGCCAGGACGTGGGTCTCGTGACCGCTCGCCGCCCAGTGCTCGGCTATCTGGGTCGCGTAGGGACCGATGCCGGCGTGCTCGGGTGCGTAGTTGGTGGACACCATCAGCAGCCGTCTGCGCGCGGCCCGTGATCCCAAGTCAGCGCCCCTCGCCGTCACTTCGCTCACGCGACCGCCCCTCTCCCCCGTGACGCGAACCCGACCTCACCCTAGTCGTTCACCCACTCTCAACGGAACGTGCACGCTATCGTCGGAACTTCTTCGCGCTGGGGAGCGCGAACGTACCTGGGGGGTTTCGCTCATGACCGCAGGAAGGCCGTATCGCGTCGGCTACGCACCGGGGGCCTACGACCTCTTCCACATCGGGCATCTCAACATCCTTCGCCACGCGCGCAGTCAGTGCGACTACCTGGTGGCCGGGGTGGTCTCGGACGAGATGGCGGAGCTCGCCAAGGGCCGGCGCCCGGTGATACCGCTGGTCGAGCGCCTGGAGATCGTGCGCAACGTGAAGTACGTCGACGCGGCGTTCGTGGAGACGGTGCCGGACAAGCTGGAGACCTGGAAGCAGGTCCGGTTCGACGTGCTGTTCAAGGGTGACGACTGGCGCGGTACGCCCAAGGGGGAACGGCTCGAGCGGGACTTCGCCGGGGTGGGGGTGGAGATCGTCTACTTCCCGTACACGATGCACACCTCCAGCACCCAACTCCGGCGCGCGCTCGACCTCTTGACCCAGGAGACGACGACGGAGACGGCCGTCGGCGGGGCCGGTGGTGTCAGCGAGGGGCTGCGCTGAGTTCGCGGAACCACTTGGCGAGGAAGGCGAGCAGGAACAGCGCGCTCGCCGCGCCGAGTGCGGTGTAGGTCCAGCGGAACGCCGTTCCGCCGCCGAGGAGCAGGAAGACCAGGCAGAAGACGCCGTGGTCGACGGGGAGCAGCGCGACCGCCCGCAGGGTGGAGGGCTGGGCGGGTGGGGTGCCGGGCGCCGGGCGGGGCTTGAGCTTCTCGGTCAGCAGACCGCCGAAGAAGGTGACCACGGCGGCGAGTTGGAAACCGAGCGGGACCAGGAACCAGGCGTCGGCGTCCGTGCCGAAGTGGCCGGGGTGGCGGTAGAAGGCGATCAGTACCGCGAGGTGCAGCGCGGTGATCTTCGCGCAGTCCACGACGTGGTCGAGCCACTCCCCCGCCGGACTGCCGCCGCCGCGCAGCCGGGCGAGCTGCCCGTCTGCGGAGTCGAAGGCGAATCCGACGGCGAGACCGAGCCAGACCAGCAGGCCGAGCGTCCAGGACGGGGTCCCGAGCGCCAGTCCGGCGACGGCGGCGAAGCTGAACACAGCGCTGATCAGGGTGACTTGATTGGGGGTCAGTCCGGCGACGTACGAGCCGGCCGCGAGGAGGCGCCCCACCGGGCGGTTGACGAACCGGGAGTAGAGCGAGACCCCCTTCGCGGACTTCTGGGCGGATCTCAGCTCGGTCAGCGCGGCGCCGATCGTTCCCGTTCCCACGAACCCCCCCGGGTCGTTGTGCGAGTTTCGTACTTTTGTACGTGATGGCGCACATCATGGCACTACCGGGGGGCCCGGGGTGGCTGGTCCTACGCGTCCACCGCCTCCGCGTGACGGTTCTCCTTGATCGTGATCCGGCCCTTGCGGATCGTCGCAAGGCGCGGGGCGCGGCGGGCGATGGCGCTGTCGTGGGTGACCATCACGAAGGTCAGGCCGTGCTCCTTCCAGAGCCCTTCGAGCAGTTCGACGATCTCGTCGCGCATCGACTCGTCGAGGTTGCCGGTCGGCTCGTCGGCGAGGAGTACCTTGGGCCGCTTCACCAGGGCGCGGGCTATCGCGACGCGCTGCTGCTGTCCACCGGAGAGCTCCGACGGCAGATGCGCCCGGCGCTCGCCGAGACCGACGGACTCCAGCGCCTCGGCCGCCATGGTGCGCCGCTCGCCCGCCTTGATGCCCATGGGGACGAGCGCGGTCTCCACGTTCTCCTGGGCGGTGAGGGTGGGGATGAGGTTGAAGGACTGGAAGACGAAACCGATGTTCTGGCTGCGGACGGCCGTCAGCCGGCTTTCCGGCAACTTGGCCAGATCGACGCCGTCGAGGACCACGCTGCCGGACGTGGGCCGGTCGAGGCCGCCGAGCATCTGGAGCAGCGTGGACTTGCCGCCGCCGGTGGGTCCCTGGATGACGAGGCGGTCACCCTCCCTGATGGTCAGGTCGACGCCGGCGAGCGCGTCGACTCTCTCCTGGCCCCTGCGGTACTGCTTGGTGACGCCGGTGAGTTCGTACATGGTGCAACTCCTGCGATACGTGAAGGGGTTCGGGCTGCCGGCGCGGCCTGCGCTGCCGGCGTGGCGGCTACTCGACGCGGCGCAGCGCGTCCGCCGGGCGCAGGCGCGAGGCGCGCCAGGCGCCGAAGCCGCCCGCCACGAGTCCGCCGCCGAGGGCGAGGAGGACGGCGAGGCCGACGGTCGTGACGCTGACGGGCGCGGTGAGGGCGATGTCGAGGGTGTTGCCGCCCGCGGCGCCGTCGCGGACCGCGCTCATGCCGGGGCCTCCGAGCATCCGCGCGCCACCGGCGCCGCCGCCGGTCAGCGCGCCGGAGCCGAGCTCTGCGGTGAGGGTGGGGCTGACGGCGGTGACGAGGTACGCGCCGGCGAGACCGACGGCGATGCCGAGGGCGCCCCCGATGAGGCCGTTGACGAGGGCCTCGCCCATGACCTGGCGGGTGACCCGGCCGCTCTTCCAGCCGAGCGCCTTGAGGGTGCCGAACTCGCGGACCCGGCGGCTGACGGCGGAGGAGGTGAGCAGACCGGCGACGAGGACGGCGGCGACCAGGACCGCGTACGAGAGCCACTTGCCCACGTTGGTGGCCAGGTTGGCGGCGGTGTCGAGGGAACCCGAGACGGTCTCGGCGAGGTCGGCGGAGGTGGTGACGGTGGTGCCGGTGACGTTCTTCTGGATGGCGGACTTGACGGCCTCGATCTGTGTCGAGTCGGCCGCCTGGACGTAGACGGTGGTGATCTTGTCCTTGGAGTCGGAGAGCGTCTGCGCCTGCTTGAGCGGCAGATAGACCTGGGCGGCGGCCTGGCCGCTGTCGGCGGTGGCGATGCCGATGACCTCGAACTTCACCCCCTTGACGGTGAGGGTCTCGCCGACGTCGAGGCCTTCCTGTTTGGCGTAGGCGCTGTCGACGACGACCGCCTTGGCGTCGGTCTCGGTGCTCTTGAAGGTGCGGCCCTTGGAGATGGTGGAGGTGGTGAGGGGGCCGAGGTCGGGGGCGGTGACGTCGGTGCCGTAGAGGCTGAAGGAGTTGACGTCGAAGGCGGCGCCACCGCCCTCGACGCGGCCGCTGCCGCCGGTGTTGCCGCCGCCGTTGCCGCCGTTGCCGCCGCCCGTGCCGCCGGGCTGGGCGGGCTGGACCTGCTTGAACTCGCCGCGCTTGAACTCGCCGTCGATCTTGAGGTTGGTGAGGCTGAGGCCGCCGACGGCCTGGGCGACGCCCGTCTGCTTCGCGACGGTGGCGACGGTCGAGGTGGGCAGGGTCTGGAACCCCTGGACCATCAGCCGGTCGCTGCTCTGCTCCTCGCCGTCCTCGTTGGCGTCGAACTGGAACCGCGGCCGCTGCGCCTGCTCACCGGCCTCGGGCTCCTCGCGGGCCTTGGTGACGGTCAGATCGGTGCCGAGCCCGTAGAGGGACTCCAGGACCTGGGTCTGGGCCTGCTTCATACCGGAGGACACGGAGTTGACGACGATGACCAACGCGATCCCGAGCGCAAGCCCGGAGGCGACGACGAGCGCCGCCTTTCTGCGACGGCGCAGCTCGCGCCGGAGGTAGGTGAAGAACATGTGCGCGAAGCTAGGGGCGCGCCGTGATGGCTCGATAAGGCCGGCGTGAGAGTGGGATGAGAGTGGGGCGCGGCGCGGCCGGGGGCGGGGCGCGCGGGCGGCGCGGCCGCACGGGCGCACGGCCGCGGGTGGGGGCGGAGGCTGGCCGCGGAGGTCAGGAGGCCGGCGGTGGACCGGACAAGGGGCCGCGGTGGTCGGGGATTCGGTGGTGTGGGCGCGGTTCCGGGCTGGGGGGGGCGCCTCGGTCGTCGGCTCGCCGGTCGCCGCTCGCCCGAGGCCGTGCCGCGTCCCGGCCGTCGGACGGACGGGCGCTCAGGTCGCGTACGCGAGAGGGTCCGTCAGGACCTGGCGGATGACGAACGCGGCCGCGCCGCGGGACGCCGGGGTGGCGGGGGACGCGGCGCGGAGGCGGCCCGCGGCCGGGGTCCAGAGGCCGGACACCACGCGGCGGGCGAGCTCCGCGTCGACGGCGGGGCCGAGCCGGGCCATCAGCCGGGGGTAGATCCCGCCCAGGACGACGGCCTCGGGGTCGAGCAGGTTCACCGCGCCGGACAGCGCGAGGCCCAGCATCCGGCCCGCCTCCTCGACGGCGGCCACCGCCCTCGGCTCCCCCGCGTCGGCGGCGCGCGCCAGCAACTCCACCCCGGCCGCTCCCGCCGCCCGCAGCAGCGCCGACTGGCCCGCGTACTGCTCAAGGCAGCCCCGCGAACCGCACCGGCACAGGGGCCCGTCGGCGTCCACCGGCAGGTGGCCGATCTCGCCGGCGAAGCCGTGGGCGCCGCGCAGCAGCTCGCCGTCCACGACGATCGCGCCGCCCACGCCGATCTCGCCCGTGAGATACAGGAAGCTCCGTACGTCCCCCAGCGCGCCGAACCAGAGTTCCGCCAGCGCCGCCGCGTTCGCCTCGTTGTCGGAGGTGACCGGAAGCTCGGGCTCCGCCACCCGCAGCGCCGTGAGCGCCTCGCCGAAAAGACGGTCGGCCGGCACCCGGTTCCAGCCGAGGTTCGGGGCCTGGTGGACGGTTCCGTACGAGACGAGACCGGGCAGCGCGAGCCGTACCCCCGCCGGACGCAACTCCCGTTCCGCCGCGCCGCGCAGGGCCCGCGCCGCGATTCCAGCGGCGCGCGCGAGGACCTCGTCCGGCTCGGCCGCCCGGTTGTCGAGAGGTTCGGTGACCCTGAACCGGTCCGCCCCGGCGAGGTCCACGACGCACGCCGACACGTAGTCCACGTTGACCTCGACGCCGAGCCCGGCCGGACCCGTGTCCGCCGGCTTCAGCACCGTCCCGGGCCGGCCCGCCTGGCCGCTGAAGGTCTTGCCCGACTCGACCAGGAAGCCCTGGTCCAGGAGCTGTTCGACGAGGGAGGAGACGGCGGCGCGGGTCAGCCCGACGCGCGCCGCGACCGCCGCGCGGGTCGTCTCCCCGGCCTGGTGGACGGTCCGCAGGACGAGGCTGAGATTGTGCCGCCGCACGCTCGCCTTGTCGGCCTTGGGCTCCCGGGTCGGTGGAGTCGTCTTCATCGTCGCCGAGCCTAATCCCCCACCCCCTCTTCTCCCTCCTATCCCTCTCCTCCCTCTTCCCAGACCTCTCCTCCCTACATCCCTCCTCCCTACATCCCTCCTCCCTACATCCCTCCTCCCTGCATCCCTCCTCCCGCAAGAGAGTTCAACCAACGAACTCTCTGCGCTACTGTCTGCCCCATGCCCCTCCCCCGCGACTACGGCGGTCAGGCCTGCGCCCTCTCCCGCTCCATGGAGGTCGTCGGTGAACGCTGGACCCTGCTGATCGTGCGGGACGCCTTCTTCGGGGTCCGCCGCTTCGGCGAGTTCGCCGGCCATCTCCGTCTGCCCCGCGCCGTCCTCACCGACCGGCTCGCCACCCTCACCGCGGCGGACGTCCTCACCCGGCTGCCCGGCACGGGCCGCCGCGAGGTCTACGCCCTGACCGCCAAGGGCGTCGCGCTCTGGCCCGCCGTCCGCGCGCTCACCTCCTGGGGCGACGAGTTCTACGGGACGGGCGGCGGCCCGCGCCGCGTGTTCCGCCATGCCGACGACGACGCGCCGATCGACGGGGACGGCAGCTGTACGGGCTGCGGGGCCGCCGTCCCGGTCGGCGACATCCTCGTGGCGCCCGGCCCCGGGCTCGCCCCCGCCGCCGAGGACGACGATCCGGTGACGGCTGCACTCGCCCGCCCGCACCGGCTGCTCCGCCCCCTGCTCGTACCGTCCACCACCCCACGCTCCCCGAGAGGTCCGCACTCATGAAGATCCTGGTCGTCGGCGCCGGAGCCACCGGAGGCTATTTCGGGGCCCTGCTGGCCCGTTCCGGACAGGACGTCACGTTCCTGGTCCGTCCGCGGCGCGCCGCCGCCCTGCGCGAGCGCTGCCTGCGGGTCGTCGGCAAGGGCGAGGAGTGGTCCGTCGAGCCCCGGCTCGTCACGGCCGACGCGCTGACCGCTCCGTACGATCTCGTGCTCCTGTCGGTGAAGTCCACCGCCCTGGAGCAGGCGATCGAGGACGTCGCCCCGGCCGTCGGCCCGGACACGGCGATCGTGCCGCTGCTCAACGGGCTCGCCCATGTCGACGCCCTGAACGCCCGCTTCGGCGCCACGCCGGTCCTCGGCGGGGTCGCCAAGGTGGTCACCACCCTCGACGACGCCGGGGACATCGTCCGTCTCGCGCCGCTCGCCCATCTGACGATCGGCGAGCAGGACGGGACCCCCTCCGCCCGCGTGGAGAAGATCCGCTCCGTCCTTACGGAGGCCGGGATCGACGTCCTGGTGCCCGCGGACGTCATGACCGCCATGTGGCACAAGTGGGTCTTCATCACCACCTTCGGCGCGGTGACGAGCCTGATGCGCGGCACGGTCGGCGAGGTCAACGCCATCGCGGGCGGAGCCGAGCTGGGCCCGGCCGTCCTCGCCGAGGCGGCGGCGGTGTCGGCCGCGGCGGGCCATCCCGTACCGGAGGCGGAACGGACGGCGACGCTGGGCATCGTCACCGCGAACGGGTCGCCCATGGTGCCCTCGCTGTACCGGGACCTGGTCGCCGGACGCCCGACGGAGGTCGAGCACCTCTTCGGCGACCTGGTGGCACGCGCGCGTGCCCTGTCGGTGCCCACTCCGCTGCTCGACCTGGCCACCCTCCACCTCCGTGTCCACCAGGCACGGGCCGGCGGAGCTCCCGTCAGCGGCTGAGCCAGCCCCGCAGCAGCCGGCTCACGGCCGGCATCGCCACGTATGTCATCAGGACGTTGAAGACGCAGGCGATGACCGCGCTGCTCAGCACGAGGGGCAGCGCGGTCAGCCGGGGCACGAGGACATAGCTGCCGAGCAGGGAGATCGGATAGATCGCGAGCGTCGCGCTGATCGCCATCTTCCAGCGCGGCGGCGCGGGCCGCGTCGAGCCCGGCTTGGCGAACCAGGTCTCCATGCCGGTCAGCTTCCGCCGGGCGATCTCGGTGTGGTGGTGGCCCTCGACGTCGGCGAACCAGGCCGCGCGCTCCGGCGACTCCTGCCAGGTCCGGCAGGCATCCGCGTCCCGGAACCGGTGGACCAGGAACCAGGGGGCGTCGCCGCCGGACGAGCGGAAGAAGCCGTATCCGAGGTGACCGGGGAAGGCGGCGGCGCTTTCGAGAATGCCCTTGGCCCACCGCTCGAAGGCGGCTTCGTAGCCGGGCTCCACCCGGCGGGCTATCAGCAGGGTCACCTCGCCGGTGTCGGCGGGGACGGTGGCGTGCTCAAGACTCACCGCGGTCACTGGTACTCCTCGTGATCACGCCGCGCCCGACCACACTGTACGCGGCGCCGAGACCCGGCCGGGCGGGGCGGCCGCCCGGGAGTGCGGGGGCCCGCGAGATCCGCATCCCCTACCCCCCCGTACCCCCCACCCCCAGCCTCAGTTCACCTCCACCCCCACGGGACCGTCGTCCAGGAAGCCGCCCGACTGGTGCTGCCACAGCTTCGCGTAGGCGCCGCCCGTGGCGAGCAGCTCCTGGTGGGAGCCCTGCTCGATGATCTGCCCGCGGTCGAGGACGATGAGGCGGTCCATGGTGGCGACCGTGCTCAGCCGGTGCGCCACGACGAGTGCCGTCCGTCCCTCCATCAGCCGCCACAGCGCGTCCTGCACGAGGATCTCGCTCTCCGAGTCCAGGGCGCTGGTGGCCTCGTCGAGCAGCAGGATGGGCGCGTCCCGCAGGATCGCCCGGGCGAGGGCGACCCGCTGGCGCTGGCCGCCGGACAGCTTCACCCCGCGCTCGCCCACCATGGTGTCGAAGCCGTCCGGCAGCGCGTCGGCGAACTCGGTGACGTGCGCGGCCTCGGCGGCGCGCCGGATCTCGGCCTCGGTGGCGTCCGGCCGGGCGAAGGCGATGTTGTCGCGGAGCGTGCGGTGGAACATGGACGGGTCCTGCGGTACGTACGCGATCTGGCTGCGCAGGTCGGCCTGGCGCAGCAGGCTGATGTCCTGTCCGCCGATCAGGATCCGGCCGTCGTCGATGTCGGTCATCCGGAGCAACAGCCGGGTGAGAGAGGTCTTGCCCCCGCCGGACCTGCCGACCAGGCCGAACCTCGCCCCGCTGGGCACTGCGAGGTCGAGGCCCTTGAAGAGCGGCTCGGCGCCCGCGTGGGAGAAGGTCACCCGCTCGAAGCGCACGTCGGCGGCCCGGGCGAGCAGCGGTTCTGGGGTCGGTGGGTCGACCACGGTGGGTGGTTCCAGCAGCAGTTCGGTGAACTGCGCGGCCTCCGTCATGGAGCTTTCCAGCCGCCGGTAGATCTGGTTGAACTCGAACATGATCCGGGTGGCGTGGGCGTAGTAGGTGAACGCGACGATGACCGCCTCCACACCGAGCTCTCCCGCGCCGAGCGTGAGCGCGAGCAGCAGTCCGAGGACGTTGGTGAGGACGGACATCGGCGCGACGAGGGTGTCGATGCGCAGGTTGCCGTAGTCCCACGAACGGAGGGTGAGGCGCCGCGACTCCGCGACGCGCGACCGGTGTTCGGCGGCCTCCCGGTCCTCGGCGGCGAAGGACCGGACGGTGTCCATGTTCATCAGGCTGTCGGCGACATGGCCGGAGACGCGGGCGATGGCCTGCTCGCGCTCGGCGACGAGCGCCTGCCGGCGCCGGATGAGCGGGGCCACGACGAGCCCCGTGATCGCGATCAACGTGAGCAGGCCGACGACGAGCAGCGGGTCGTACTGCCAGAGCACCACCGAGGCGAACGTCAGCGGTACGAGGCTGCCCATGACCGAGAACGTCAGCGTGTCGACGAACTCCTCGAAGCGGGAGGCGAAGCTGAGGACGCGTTTGGTCAGCGATCCGGCGAAGTTGTCGTGGAAGAACGCGGTGTCCTTGGCGAAGAGTTCACCCATTCCGACGACGTACAGGTGCTCGATGCCCCGGGCGTCGAGGCGGTTCAGGCAGTGCAGACCGATGCGCCACAGCACCTCGGAGAGCAGCAGGACGCCTGCGAAGCCGAGGACGTACGGCAGCATCGGGCCGATGCCGGTGGCGCCTTCGCCGCCGGCGATCCGGCCGACGAGCTTGGCGACGATCAGCGGCGCGATGTAATGAATGCCGACGTTGCCGAGGGCCGGCATCAGCATCGCCGGCACGGTCATCTGGCGGAGACGGGCCAGTTCCCGTCCGTAGTAGCGGAGTGCGAGGAGTACGGAGCCCCTGCTCGGGGCGCCTTCGGGAGATTGCGGAGATCCCATCCCAACCCTGTGCTTTCGTAACGAAAGGTGAGCTGAGCGAGTCTCCCGCGTCGCGGAGCGCGGGGTCCAAGCGTTTTTCCGCCGCACCCGTCACGGCAGCCCCTGCCGCCCCATCCGGCGCGCAGAGGGCTGTCGAGAACAAGCCGTCGCTCCTCTTGCCCGGGGCGGACGGCATGGACGACGATCTGCTCTGAAAACCGAACACTTCGGGGGGCTTGAATGGAATTCCTGCTGGGCGGATTGATAACGGTGCTGGGAGTCGGTCGACGGCATCGGCCAGGACCCGAACGTCTTCATAGGCCCCGCGGAGGAGTACGTCCACGAGTTCACACCCAAGGACTTCACCGAGGTCCCGCCGGACGGGGAGGGTCGGTGCATCGCCGACCGGCACGCGGACCGCATCCGCGAGGCCTTCGGCGGCGAGGGCACGACCAGCGCCGAGGCTCTGCGCAGCAGGCTGGTGGCGCTGGACTACCCGGCGTCACGCATCCACGCCATGCCCGCGCAGGGCGGCTCGCCTCGTGTCCGGCATGACCTGCGGATCGGATCCCAGACGACCCTGGAGATCGTCGGCACCTCCAGCGCCCTGATCATCGAGCCCTTCGGCGCGCTGGCCATCGCGGACCTGGACATCACGAAGAGCGCGCGAAACGAGTCCTGGCGCTCCGTCATCGTGACCAGTCACGAGCCCGGCCCGCCGCGTGTCACCCGCCCGGTCTGAACACGCGCAACTCGCCCACCTCGTACGACATCTCGCTCGTCCCCGCATCCGGCGCGGGGTGGTAACGGCCCGCACAGACCGAGAGGTTGACGATCAGGTAGGCGTGCCAGGACGATCCGACCCCGCGCCCGTCGGCGAACACCTCCTCGTCGTCCAGCCACCACACCACCGACCGCGCCCCGAACTCGGTCCGCAGACGTATCCACCCGCCGGGCCGCACCGAGGGAGAGCGGTGGTAGAGGTGGGTGCCGCGCACGCGGTTCGAGAGTTCGAGCAGGTCAGGGTTGTCGGGGTGGTACTCGAAGACGTCGACCTCCTGCCCGCCGTCACGCCAGGTCCAGATCGCGGGCCAGGCCCCGGTCTCCTCCGGGAGCCGCACCCGCGCCTCCAACACGTCCCCCGCGCGCACCTCGAACCCCTCCGGGCTGCCCTCCGTCGTCAACAGTCCGGTGTCCCACCGCCCGTCGCGCCGACGGGTCGCGCGGAAGACCCCGGAGCGGCTGTAGGAGGGGTCCTCCACCAGGTGGTCCAGCTTGTTGTCCGCCGGATTGACCGGCCCCCCGTCGGGATACGCCCACGAGTGGCCGGCGAGCCACTGTTCGCGCGAGTCGAAGTCCGCGGTGAAGACAGGTTCGGAGGCGGAGGCCGGAGGCCCGGGCGGCGCCATGGCGACTCCTCGGATCGAGAAGGGAACGGGAACGGAACGGGAACGAGCAGGAAGTGCTTGCCTTCGATTCCTGCCCTCAGGACCCGCCGCCATGCACCGACAGTTACTTCATGTCGAGAACTCGTCACTATGTGTAGGACCAGACGCCGGCCCGGTGACGATGCGCGGGAGCGCCTGAGGGTGCTCGCGGGCGAGCCAGCCGACGAGTTCCTCCCGTACGGCACAGCGCGTGGCCCACAGGTCGTCGGCGTCCCGTGCGGTGACCAGCGCGCGGACCGTGATCCCCGTGGGTGAGGTGTCCGTGACGACCAGGTCCCAGCCCCGGCGGTCCCACGTCGGGCAGGTCTCCAGGAACTCCCGCAGGTGTGCGCGCATCAGCGCGACCGGAGTCGAATGGTCGCAGTGCACGAAGACCGTACCGGTGATCTCCGCACCGCCGCGCGACCAGTTCTCGAACGGACGGGAGGTGAAGTAGGAGACGGGCAACGTGACCCGGCGCTCGTCCCAGGTCCGTACCGCGAGGAAGGTGAGCGTCACCTCCTCCACGATCCCCCACTCACCCTCGACCACCACGGTGTCACCGATGCGCACCATGTCGCCGAACGCGATCTGGAAGCCGGCGAAGAGATTCCCGAGCGTCGACTGCGCCGCGACACCCGCCACGATGCCGATGATCCCGGCCGACGCGAGCAAGGACGTGCCGAGGGTACGGAAGGACGGGAAGGTCACCAGGGCCACGGCCGTGGCGATCACCCCGACCGCGACGGCCACCCCGCGCATGATGAGCGTGACCTGCGTACGGACCCGGCGCACCCGGGCCGGGTCGCGGGACCGGCCGGCGTAGCGCGCGTACGACGACTCCACGACGGCCGAGGCCACCCGTACCGCCAGCCAGGCGCCGCCGCCGATCAGGCACAGCAGCAGGACGTGGGCGACCGCCACCCGGTGCTCCCGTACCGGCGCCCAGTCCACCGCGCCGAGCGTCCCCCTCAGCAGGGCGGTCGCCAGGACTGCGTACAGCGGTGCGCGGCACCGGCGCAGCAGACCCCAGAGCGGCGTCTCGGGATGGCGGGCGTCCGCGTGCCGCAGCAACAGGTCGGCCACCCGCCCGACGGCGAACGTCACGAGCGCCGAACCGCCGAGCACGAGCGCAAGTCGAAGAAGGCTTTCCATAGCTCCCCAGTCGATGAGTCGTGCGTGTCTACAGGACCGCTTCTCTCGCCTCACCGGCAATCCGCTCGGCAAACCCCGAGCGCTCCCTCGACGGCAGCGGGCGGCGAGCGGCAGCCGCGAGGATGGGTTCGATTCGGCCGAGTTCAGGACCGTTCGACCTCTGCCCATATCGCGACCGACACGGTGATACCGGGACAACAAGGCGCGAATTTCCTTGGCGTAGGCTCCTGGGCTTCGGGCGGGACCGCACCCGAAAACGTGTCGCGGATTTCTCGGCGTTTCCTGTTATCCGGGAGATGCCCCGCGGTCTCCCAACTGCCGGGCATCGACAACAGGCGGGACAGGCACAGTGAATCAGGGCATGGGAACACAGCACGGTACGGAGCTGGTGAGGGCCGCGCAGTACGGGGACCTCTGGGCGCAGGACCAGCTCGTCTCCGCCTATCTGCCCCTCGTGTACAACATCGTGGGCCGGGCCCTGAACGGCCACCACGACGTCGACGACGTCGTCCAGGAGACGATGCTGCGGGCGCTCGACGGGCTCGGCAGCCTGCGCGCCCCGGACAGTTTCCGGTCCTGGCTCGTCGCGATCACCATGAACGGGATCCGCGGTCACTGGCACAGGCAGCAGTCCCACCCGCTCACGGGCGTCCTCGACGACGCCCGTGACCTCGCCCATCCCGGCGCGGACTTCGTTGACCTGACTCTGATCAGGCTCCACCTGTCCGGGCAGCGCCGCGAGACCGCCGAGGCGACCCGCTGGATGGAGCCGGACGACAGCGCGCTGCTGTCGCTGTGGTGGCTGGAGTGCGCCGGCGAGCTGACCCGCTACGAGGTGGCGGCAGCCCTGGAGCTGTCCCCGCAGCACACCGCGGTCCGGGTGCAGCGCATGAAGGCGCAGCTCGACGCCGCCCGCGTCGTCGTACGCGCCCTGGCGGAGAACCCGCTCTGCCCCACCCTCCGGTCCGAGCTGGGCACGTGGGACGGCCGCCCCTCCGCCCTCTGGCGCAAGCGCATAGCCCGCCACGCCCGCGACTGCGCGCACTGCGCAGGCCTGTGGAGCAACCTCGTCCCCGCCGAGGGGCTGCTGGCCGGTCTGCTCCTGGTGCCCCCGTCGGCGCTGCTGCTGAACTCGGTACGGGAGAGCGCCGGCTTCGGACTCGCGGCGGCGCAGCAGTACGGCTACGAGGCCGCGTACGGGGCGTCGGAGCCGTACGGGGCGACGGGAACGTACGAGATGCCTGTCGCGTACGGGACGCCTGGACCGTACGAGACGCACGGTGCGTACGAGACGCACGGTGCGTACGAGACGACGGAGCCGTACGGGATACCGGGGCCGTACGACGGATCGGCACCGTACGGGATACCCGGGCCGTACGAGCCGACAGCGCCGTACGGCACACCCACGCAGGAACCGACACCGATGGCACCGTACGGGGCGGACTGGCAGGGCGAGCCGGTCGGACCGTACGAGCCCCTCACGTCCGACGCGCCCCTCGCGTCCGACGGGCCCCCGACCACCGTCAGCCCGGCCCCGGCCCCGGCCCCGGTGGGCGGCCGCGGCTCGCGGAGTGCGCGGAGGCGGCGGGAGCAGGAACGGCGACGCGGTCGTCGCAGGGCGGCGGCCGTCGCGGCCGGTATGGCGGTCGTCGCGGTCACGGGCGGGTCCTTCTACCTCAGCAACGGACCCGACGGGGACGGCGACGTGGAGGCGAACCGTGCCGCGGCTCCCGGGCCGGACCTGCCCCTCGCCCAGGAGCCGACCACCCTCCTGGAGACGCCCTCGCCCTCGGCGTCGACATCGGCCGGTGCGACCGCGACCCCGTCCGCCCGCCCCAGCCGCACCGCGCGGGCCGAGCCCTCGAAGACGGCGGCCCCCCGCACCTCGTCACCGGCGCCCAGGCCGAAGGTCACCCGCGGCTCCGGCTCGGGCTCGAACCCTGGCTCGGAGGCGGGCTCAGGCTCCGGCTCGAACCCGGGGTCGGACGCCGGTTCGCAGGGCGGGTCCGGCACGGGCTCCACCGCCGACCAGGTGATCAGTCTGGTCAACGCCGAGCGGGCCAAGGCGGGATGTGGCCCCGTGACCGCGAACGGCCAGCTGACGAGGGCCGCGCAGGGGCACTCCGACGACATGGCCGCGCGGGACTACTTCGACCACACCAACCCCGACGGCGAGGGCCCGGGCGAGCGCGTCACGGCCACGGGGTACCCCTGGTCGACGTACGGCGAGAACCTCGCCATGGGGCAGACCAGCGCGGAGCAGGTGATGCAGTCCTGGATGAACAGCCCGGGCCACCGCGCCAACATCCTCAACTGCTCCTTCAAGGAGATCGGAGTCGGCATCCACGACAACGGCGGTCCTTACTGGACCCAGGTCTTCGGCGCACGCTGAAGCTGACGGGGTCCTTGCCGGCGAGGGCGACCAGGGCTGCGGGGACGTCCTCCACGGCCCCAACTCCTCGCGCGCTGCCGGGGGACCGGACCGAAGGGCGTCGCTGAACCGCCCGGCGGCCACGGACTGCGCCACGCGCTGGACATCTCCGCCGAAGGCCGCCGCGTGCTGCACGCCGTCGTCTCCCGCAGGGCCCGGGTGACGCGCTGACGCCCCGGCGGACTCCGACGGACAGCCCGAGCGGGTCGGTCCGTCACAACCGGCGCTGCGTTCGCCCCGGCCAGCATGCGGCCCGGCCCGGACCGGACCCACCGACACAAGCTACGGGCGCCGGCCCGCTCCCGGTGACGGTCAGTTCTCCGCGACAGGCAGCGCGCCCGCGCAGGTCGCGCGGCCGAACTTGCCCGAAGCGGTGGCGAGTTGCACGTGCTCGCCGCGGATCGCGAGGGTGCAGACCGCGCGGCCGCCCTCCTCGCCGAGGGTGATGGCCACGGTCGGCTCCTGGCCGAGCGGGACCTGGACCGCCGCGCGCCACGGCAGTCGAGCGTCCCGGACCACGGTCGCCGTGCCCGACCCGCCGGGGGCCAGGTACGAGATCTCGACCCGCCCCTCTCCCGTGACCTCGTACGTCACCTCGACCGTCGGCACCGCACGGGGCTTCGGCTTCTCCTCCGTGTTCACCAGGCCGTAGCCCACCAGGCCGCCGCAGGCGAGCAGCAGAGCCGCGCCGATGGCGCGTCCGGCCCGCCCCCCGCCCCCAGCGGACCCGCCGCCCCTCCTGCCCGACCTGGCAGGCGCGCCGGACCCGCCCCCGGCCGCCTCCACCCCGGCGCCGTCCTCGACAACCCCCGCCCCGGGGCCCTCCTTCGTCGACTCCTCGGCCTGCGTGGATTCCTTGGATTGCATGAAAAGGCCCCGGCTTTCGGTGCGTTCGACGAATCGACTGACAGTGAACCGGGCGGTTATACACCACACCGAACGCGCCGCGCGAGCGTCCGGAGGAATCGGGGCACAACGACCCCCGATCCGGTGGTCGATTGCCCTGATTGTCTGAGGGGTTGACGTGACGTCAGCCGAAGGTTCAATAATCCGCTGCTGCCCACGCGACCTGGCCTTTCGTCTTCTCGCGCGGTGCCGCACAGCCATGTCCAGGCCGGGCGGGAATGTGCGCTCCGGCTCGTTCGGCGTGCCCATTTCGCATTCGACGGAAAAGGCACGCCAATGCCGAAAGGTAGTGACGTGAAAATTCCGTACAGGAGATATATCTCCTGTCTGGTGGTGGCAGCCGTGGCAGGCACACTGCTGCCGCAGGTCGCTTATGCGGCCCCGCCGTCCGAGCCCGGCAAGGACGACGACCGGAGTGTCGTCGACACCATCGCCGGCTGGTTCTCGGACGACGACGACAAGAAGGACCCGACGCCCCCGACCGGCGGAAGCCTGGAAATCCCGAGCCGGCAGAAGCTCCCGAAAGGCAAGAAGCTGCCGCCCGCCGAGCGGGTCAAGGAGCTGACCGGCCTGCGCACGCCGCAGACGCGGTTCTGGCAGATGTCGGACGGACGGGTGGAGGCCGAACTCTCGGCCTCGCCCGTGTCCTACCGCTCCGGCTCGTCCTGGAAGCCGATCGACACCACGGTCCGCGCCACGAAGGACAAGGGCTTCGCCTTCTCCAACACCGCCAACACCGGCCGGAGTTTCTTCGGCGCCGACCCCGCGAAGCTGCTCCGCTTCGAGACGGCGGACGGCCAGGCGGTCACCCTCGGCCTCGAAGGTGCCGCGAAGGGCGTCGCGCCGACCGCCGAGGGCGCCACGGTCACCTACAAGGGCCTGGCATCGGGCGCGGACGTCTCGTACGAGGTCGCCGCGGGCCGGGTGAAGGAGAACATCACCCTCGCCGAACAGCCCAAGGCCCCGGTGAAGTTCGTGTTCACGCTGGACGCGGGCGAGCTCACCCCGAAGGAGCGCGGCGACGGTTCGATCGCGCTGTTCGGTGAGGACCCGGCGAACCCGGTCCTGGTGATCCCGCCCGCCTTCATGACGGACGCCAAGAAGGACAAGGCGTCCCCGTACGGCACCTCCTGGAGTCCGAAGGTCTCCCAGCCCTCGGCCGGCACGGCGGGCAGTGGCGTCTGACGGTGACCCCGGACGCGAAGTGGCTCGCGGCGCCCCGAGCGGCAGTACCCGGTGGTGATCGACCCGACGATCACCATCGCGCCGTCGGCGGCCGGGTCGCAGGACGTCATGGTCCGCTCCGACGCGCCCACGACGAACTTCAACAGCACCTGGAACATGTCGGCGGGCAAGACCAGCAGCACGGGTATCGCCCGTTCGCTGATCAAGTTCCCGCTGGACGAGATCCCGGCCGGGTCGAAGATCGACACGGCCCAGCTGAGCCTGTACTTCGACCAGGTCCACACCACTGGATCCACCAATGTCGACGTCGAGGTCCGCCGGGCGACCGGGGCCTGGGACGAGACCACGGCGACGTGGGAGAAGACCAGCGCCCTGGCGGGTGAGCAGTCCGCGACGACCGTCACCGTGGACGACGGCGACACCGGTACCGCCGCGGTCGGCGAGTGGCCCCGCGTCAGCGGCACGGGCAACGCCGGGGACTACGCGTACAACAAGAACACCGCCACCGGCGAGTCGTACACCTGGCAGCCGATGGTCCCCGAGGCGGCCGACTACAAGGTCGAGGTCCACACCCCGGTGCAGACGGACGGCGCGACGGCCGCCCCGTACACGGTCACCTCGGCCGAGCCGACCGCGAACTTCACGGTCAACCAGGCCACCGGCACCACCGGCTGGCGCCAACTCGGCACCACGCAGATCGACTTCGCCCAGGGCAACGCGGGCAAGATCGTCCTCGGTGACACCGGCGACGCGACGAAGCGGACGATCGCGGACGGTGTCCGGCTGGTCAACCCGGCGCAGATCCGTAAGGACATCGGCGAGTACAACAACTGGCACAACTTCCGGGTCGGCGACACCGTCCAGAAGTGGGTCTCCGGTACGGCCGTGAACCACGGCTTCGTGATCAAGGCGCTCGACGAGACCTCCACCGCTCCGCTCGGCGGTCCCCAGTACCAGGCCGGGGACTACGACTACGGCGGCGAGACCTCCACCGTCCCGCGCCTGACGGTCACCTTCGGCAAGGTCGGAACCTCGCTCGACTCGCCGACCGTCGTCCACGGCACCGGCCCCGAGCTGTCATGGGCCGCGTACAAGAACACCACGGGCGACACCGGCCTCGACATCACCGAGTACCAGCTGCACCGCTCCACGCAGCAGGTGTTCACCCCGTCCGCCGCGACCCTGGTCGCACCGGTCGCCAAGACGGTCACCGCGTACACGGACACCACCGCCGTCCCGACGCCGGACTCCAGCAGCGCCGAGATCGGGAAGTCGTACTACTACCAGATCGCGGTCAAGACGGCGGACGGGCAGCTCCTCGGCTCCCCGACCCGCGTCGTCGGCATCCCCAAGGCCGGCCGCACCATGCGGCTCATCCAGGCGGGCGCCGGAGTCACCGACACCACCCTGTCGTCGCTGAAGCCGACGACGAACCTCAACACCATCGAGCAGGGCACCCTCGGCCAGGACTGGCTGACCGTCGGCAACAACTCGGCGACGTACGGCAAGACCCGCTCGGTCATCAAGTGGCCCACGACCACCATCCCCGCCACCGCCACGGTGCTGGAGAGCCGGGCCTTCCTGTGGTCCACGCTCACCGAGCGCACCGGCACCACCAAGGCGCAGTACGACCTCCACGGGCTGACCCGGGACTTCACCGAGACCCAGGCCACCTGGAACAACGCCACGTCCACCACCGCCTGGACCACGGCCGGCGGCGACCACTCCTCGGTCGTCTCCGACTACGTCCCGGCCTTCACCACCGACCTCGGCCGCCACTGGTGGGACGCCACGTCCCTCACCCAGGGCTGGGTCAGGACGCCCACCAGTAACAAGGGCGCCCTGATCAAGCTGAAGGACGAGACGACGGCCGGCCCGCAGGAACGCTCCATCTTCCTGTCCGCCGCCGCGCCCGACCCGCAGCTGCGCCCGCTGCTGCGCGTGATCTACGTGGACTCCACGACGGAGGACACCTACTACGCGCCGCAGACCCCGTCCCGGATGACCCCGAACACCACCTACACGGTGGAGTTCACCGTCACCAACACCACGTCCTCGGCGTGGGCCGCGGGTGAGCGCGAGCTGTCCTACACCTGGAAGCTGCCCGACGGCACGGACGTCACCACCGGCGGCAACCAGCTGGAGACGGCGATCCCGGCGCTGCTGCCGGGCAAGTCGGCGACGATCCAGGCGCAGGTCGCCACCCCGATCAACTCGGACTCGGGCAACAAGCGCAACGAGTACGTGCTCGGCTGGGACGTCCGCAAGATATCCGACGGCAGCTGGCTCTCGGCCGGCACCGGCTCCATCCCGTCGCTGAAGCAGAACGTCGCGGTCGAGGACCCCACCTCGAACAGCCTCGGCCTGGAGAAGTTCTACAGCTACACCGGCAAGAACACCGGCGCCGGCTCGACGCTGATGAACAACCTGGCCTCCGGCAACAGCGTCTGGCAGTACAACGCCTTCAGCAACCCGGGCCGGGGGCTGAGCACCTTCGTCCGGTTCGCGTACAACTCGCAGGACACCTCCGACACGGTCGCCGGTCACGGCTGGTCGATGCAGGCCGCGGGGCCGATCCGGCTCGGCGCTCCGCTGGACTTCCACCCCAACCCGAACCCGACGGAGATCCGTCTTCCGGACGGCGACGGCACCACGCACGTCTTCCGCAAGCAGGGCGACGGCACCTGGAAGGCCCCGGCGGGCGTCCACTACAAGGTCACCATGAAGGCGGGCCTGGACTGCAAGCCCTCCAAGGACCCGGTCCCGGACGCCTGGACGCTGACCCGTCCCGACGGCACCCGCTTCGTCTTCGGCTGCGACGGCTATCTGACGTCCACGGTCGACAAGAACGGCAACACCCAGACGTTCACGTACGAGGAGCGCAAGTCCAACAACAAGCCGACCACGTTCCTGCTCTACATCACGGACCCGGCCGGCCGTCAGACGCTCACCGTCGACTACTTCAAGAAGGGTGACGGGTCCTACGAGTACATCGACAACACGGGCGCGAAAGTCACCGGCTCGAACCTGAACAACTCCAAAATCTACGACCACGTGAAGTCCATGAAGGACGTCTCGGGCCGCACGATCACCTTCCACTACACGGACAAGGGCCTGCTCGGCCGCATCACCGACGGCGCCGGCTCCGCCCAGCCCAAGGTCTTCTCGTTCACCTACGACGCCACGCAGGGGAACAAGAACGTCAAGCTGGTCAAGGCGACCGACCCGCGCTCCAACGCCACCTCCCTCGGGTACTACTTCCCGAAGGAGGGCGACGACCCGAAGTACCACTGGTGGACGCAGACGATCACCGACCGTCTGAACGGCGCCACGGGCTTCGCGTACGCGGTGAACGCCGGGAACACGAAGTTCACGGACACCAAGGTCACCGACGCCGAGTCCCGTGCCACGGACTACGTGACGGACGACTTCGGCCGCCCGGTCCAGACGACCAACGCCAAGTCGCAGACCACGAAGATGTCGTGGGACGCCGACAACAACGTCACGTACATGGAGGAGGCCAACGGCGCCAGGACGGCGTACTGCTACGACCAGAAGACCGGCTACCCGCTCTGGTCGCGTGACGCCGAGAACAACAAGGCCGGCGTGCCCGCGGGCGCCGAATGCGCGCCGGGCACGTACCCGGCGAACTCCTCCCGCTACAGCTACCAGACGCGTCTGGACGGCTTCTCGGCCGACCTCTTCACCAAGACGTCCCCCGAGGGCCGCCAGTGGCAGTTCGGCTACGACACGTACGGGAACCTGAAGACCGTCACCGACCCGAAGGGCGTCGCCACCGCGACGGCGGGTGACTACACCACGTCGTACGACTACGACTCCTACGGCCGGCTGACCAAGGCGACCGACGCCAACGGCAACCCGACGACCAACAGCGACTTCGTGGTCACCGGATACCCGGCCACGATCACGGACGCACTGGGCAAGTCCACGTCGTACGTCTACGACGAACGCGGTCAGGTCACGGAGGTCACCGACGCGCTGGGGACGAAGACCACGCAGGCGTACGACACCTTCGGGCGCCCGCTGGCCTCCACCGTGCCCAAGGACCGGGCCGCGGGCGAGCTGATCACCACGCCGGCACCGGTCTACGACGCCAACGACAACGTCACGACCGTCACGGCGCCGCACGGCGCGGTGTCCACGGCCGTCTACGACGCCGCCGACCAGATCACCTCGGGCACGGCCCCGAAGGACTCGCCGACGGCACCGGAGCGGACGACGACCTACGCCTACGACAAGGCGGGTCATCTCCGGACGACGACCGAGCCGAAGGGTCTCGCCACCCCGGCGGACCCGTCCGACTACGCGACCACCAACGTCTACGACGAGATCTACCAGCTCGTCTCCGTGATCAACGGAGAGGGAGACAGGATCTCCTACACCTACGACAACGTCGGCAACGTCGGCAACGTCGTCACGGTCGTCGACCCGAAGAAGAACGCCACCGCCGACACCACCGACTACACCACCAAGACGGTCTTCGACCTGAACCACCGGGCGGTCGAGGTCAGCGACGCTCTCGGCAAGTCCAGCAAGCGCACGTACGACAAGGACTCGCTGCTGCTGTCCACGACGGACGCCGAGAACAACACGTCGTACATCACCTATGACGAACGCGGCCGGCAGGCCGAGGTCAGGGCGCCGCACTCCGGCACCGGCGCGGACATCACGTACCGCACGACCCGCTACGAGTACGACCAGGTCGGCAACGCCACCAAGGCGATCTCGCCGCGGGGCGCCGCCACGACCACGGCCGACGACTTCACCTCGCGTACCGAGTACGACGCGCTGAACCGTCCGGTCAAGCAGTTCCAGCCGTACGACCCCGCCGACCCCCGCTACAACAAGCCGGACGTCTACACGCAGACGTTCTACGACGAGGCCGGCCGGGTGGCCAGGACCTCGATGCCGCCGTCGGAGGGCCAGACGGTCCGCAACGACACCGTCCTCGAGTACTTCGACAACGGCTGGACGAAGCGGTCCACCGACCCGTGGGACATCGCCACGTCCTACGACTACAACGCCATCGGCCAGCAGACCTCGCGGACGCTGACCTCGGCAGGCGGCTCCGCCAGCCGCACGATGGGCTGGTCGTACTATCCGAACGGCAGGCTGAAGACCAAGACGGACGACGGCGTGCCGGTGGGCAGCGCGGTCGTGCTCGTCGACAACTCCGACACCCAGCACACGTCCTCGACCGGCACCTGGACCGCCGGCAGCATCGCGGGCCAGACCGGGTACGACCACCGGACGCGCGCCGCGGGCGCGGGCACGGACGCCTACACCTGGACGCTCAACGTCCCGAAGAACGGCACGTACACCGCGTACGTGAAGTACCCGAAGGTCACCGGCGCGACGACGGCCGCGAAGTACACGGTCACCCACGGCGGCGGCACGACGGAGGTCACCAAGGACCAGAACGCGGACACCGGCACATGGGTCCAGCTGGGCACGTACGCCTTCACCCAGGGCAACACGGCCAAGCTCCAGCTGGCCCAGAGCAGCGGCGGGACCGTCGTCGCCGACGGTGTCAAGCTCGTGCGCGACACGTCGTCCGAGTCCGACACGGAGAACCACACCTTCGGCTACGCCTACGACCTCAACGGCAACCTGACCTCGATCGACGACACCTCGTCGGGAGCGAAGGTCGACGCCTACACGATCGCCTACACGGGCCTCAACCAGGTCCGGCAGGTCACCGAGGCGCTCGCGGGCCAGGAGAAGAAGTCCAGCACCTACACCTACGACGCCAACAGCCAGCCGGAGACGGTCACCCACAGCGACCAGTTCTCCCGGTACACCTACGACGCCCGTGAGCTCGTCAAGACGGTGTCGGTCGGCACGAGCCCGACGGACCCGTCCCCGAAGGTGTCGTCGTACGCCTACACCGACCGCGGCCAGGTGTCGCGGGAGACCAAGGCCAACGGCAACACCGTCGACACGGCGTACTTCCTGGACGGCGCGATCCGCACCACCACGGAGAAGAAGGGCAACGGCACCCTCGTCGCCTCGCACACCTACGCCTACGACGCCAACGGCAACAAGGCGCAGGACGCGGTGAAGAAGATGAACGCCGACAACCACGCGGCGTACCTCGACTCCACCACGGACTACTCGTACGACCCGGCCGACCGGCTCGCCAAGTCGGTCAAGACGGGCAACGGCGCGGGCACCGAGACGTACGTCCACGACGACAACGCCAATGTGGTCAGCCAGAACGTGAAGGGCACGTCCACCGCCTTCGCGTACGACCGCAACCGGCTGCAGACGTCGACCACCGGCGGCACCACGTCCACGTTCAACTACGACCCGTTCGGCCGGACGGAGTCCGTCACGCAGGGCGGGCAGGTCGCCTCCCGGAACGTCTACGACGGTTTCGACCGTGTCGTGGAGTCCCAGCAGCGGGACGGCTCCGGCGCGATGAAGTCGACGACCTACACCTTCGACCCGCTGGACCGCACCACGTCGAAGACGGCCGACGGCAAGACCACGCAGTACACCTACCTCGGGCTTTCGGGCGAGGTGCTGAACGAGGAGGTCGCCGGCAAGCTCACCAAGTCGTACCAGTACTCGCCGTGGGGCCAGCGGCTCTCCCAGATCAAGCACAACGGTGACGGGACGACCGAGGACGGCTTCTACGGCTACAACAGCCGCACCGACGTCGACACGCTGACCGACAAGAACGGCGACACCAAGGCCACCTACGGCTACACCGCCTACGGCAGCAACGACACGTCCGAGTTCACCGGCATCGACAAGCCCGACGCCGGCGACCCGACGAAGGAGGAGTACAACTCCTACCGCTACAACGCCAAGCGGTGGGACGCCCAGTCCGGCACCTACGACATGGGCTTCCGCAACTACGACCCGGGGCTCAACCGCTTCACCACCCGGGACATGTACAACGGCGCCCTCGCCGACATGGGACTCGGCAGCGACCCCTTCACCGGCAACCGCTACGCCTTCACCGGCGGCAACCCGATCAGCAACGTCGAGGTCGACGGGCACTTCGCCATCGCGATCCCCATCGTCATCGCCCTCGTCGCGGTCGCGGTCGTCGCCACCGACGAGGTGGTCGCCGAGCAGCAGGGCCGGCCGAGCCTCGCGGACAGTCTCGGCGACGCGATGGTCTCCTCCGCTCGTAGCATCAACGACGCGATCGACCGGGCCAGGCAGCCGAAGCCGAAGCCGCAGCCCAGGCCCTCGCCCGAGGACGAGGACGACGACAGCAACAAGTGCGGGTCCGGCTGGGTCCAGCACGGCGACGTGGACAAGAAGAACGGCAGCCGTGCCACCGGCATGACCTCCTGCCTCACCAAGGAGTACGTGGACTCGCGCTCGGGTTCGGAGACGGACACCCGGGTGTTCACGCCTCCGGGGTACCGGTGGGCACAGCGCACCGCCGGCTTCCTCGGCGCGCGTCCGGTCCGGGAGAACATCAACGCCTGTCACCTCCTCGCCAACCAGCTGACCGGATCGGGCACGGACCCGCGGAACCTCGCCACCTGCGCCCGCGGAGCCAACGCCAAGCAGATCGGGTCCCAGCAGGGCGACAACAACATGGCCAAGCACGAGGCGGACATCGCCGCGGCCGTGCAGGCGGGACAGGACGTCTACTACTCGGTGACCCCTCGCTACAGTGGCCGCCGGACGGTACCGACCGGGTTCGCCATCTACGCGCAGGGGACGAACCCGGACGGGAGTGCCGGAATATCCATCGACACGTTCATCTCCAACACCCTGGCCGGCCGCAACCTCGGCACGTTCGACGACCCGGCCACCGGCCGGCAGGTACCGACGGGATCGATGGGATGACGGCTGACCGGAAGGAGAAGGAGGCACCGCGATGACTGATCTGGAGACGCTGCGGGAACTCATGCCGCCGAAGGCGGCACCCGACACCTCCGTCGACTGGGCCCGCATGGGCGAGTCGTGGGGGACGGAGTTCCCGCCCGACTACCGCGCGTTCATGGAGGTGTGGGGACCCGGGGCGATCGACAACTTCTTCCAGGTCCAGGTCCCCGAACCGAAGGCGGAGGAGCTGACGTCGCCGTACGGCGGCATGCTCGTGGAGACCCTCACCGCCGAGGACGCCTGGGCGAACTTCGGGAAGGAGCCCGAGCTCGAGGGGACGCGGCCGCGGCTCATCGCCTGGGGTTCCGACGCGGCGGCGGACATCATCTGCTGGGACGCCTCCGGCGACGACCCGGCCGCATGGCCGGTGCTCGTGTACCACCGGGGCAAGGGCGTCTGGCGGCGCCACGACTGCGGGATGGTCGAATTCCTCGTCCGGGTCCTGCGGGCGGAGTTCCCGGCGAACCCCCTGAGCGACCTCGCGCTCTGGGGCAGGCACCCCGCGCTCCTGCTGAGCGAGAACGAGGAGGAACGCCTGCTCGAGCAGGGCCTCGACCCATGGGCGCAGTAACCACCCGCACCGTCCAGGCCGGCTGACCGCCGGCCTGGCCCACCGCCGGGCACCGCGAGGTGCCCGGCGGTGTCATGTGCCCGGTTGAAATTGTTCATTCAGAGCCTTGATACCTGTTGACCTCTATGCGAGATTCAGCGCACCGCAGTGCGGGTCAACGGCTGCGGTTCGTCCAGACACACACGAATCGCTTCGGGGAGAGGTCTCCACAATGCCGGTCCAACACGCCCCCGGGGAACGACTCGCGATGGAAAAGCGCACCATCGAGGTCATCCCTGACGCCGAGCGGCACGGCACGCCGCGTAGCCAGTTCACACTGTGGTTCGGCGCCAACATGCAGATCACCGCGATCGTCGACGGCGCGCTGGCGGTCGTCTTCGGCGCCGACGCGCTGTGGGCGATACCCGCGCTGCTGATCGGCAACGTGCTCGGCGGCATCGTGATGGCGCTGCACTCCGCGCAGGGGCCGCGGCTCGGCGTACCGCAGATGATCTCCAGCCGCGCGCAGTTCGGCGTCTACGGCGCGATCCTGCCGTTGCTGCTGGTGATCCTGATGTACCTCGGCTTCGCCGCGACCGGCAGCGTGCTGGCCGGGCAGGCGGTGTCCGAGATGCTGCACATCGACAACACGGACGCCGGCATCCTGATCTTCGGCGCGCTGACCGCCGTGGTCGCCGTCACCGGCTACCGGCTCATCCACATCGCCGGCCGCATCGCGACCGTCGTCGGCGTGCTCGGCCTCGGCTACCTGCTGGTACGGGTGTTCACGCAGTACGACGTCGGCGCGCACATCGGCAACAAGGGCTTCGAGGCGGCGACGTTCTTGCTCGCCGTGGGACTGGGCGCCGGATGGCAGCTGACCTTCGGCCCGTACGTCGCCGACTACTCGCGCTACCTGCCGCGCGACACCAGCACGCGCGCGACGTTCTGGGCGACGTTCGCCGGATCCGTCATCGGCTCTCAGTGGGCCATGACGCTCGGCGTGCTCACCGCAGCCGTCGCAGGCAAGGCGTTCCTGCCCGACCAGGTCGGCTTCCTCGGTGACCTGGCCGGCCCGGCGTTTCTCGCGTTCCTCATCTACCTGGTGATCGTGGTCGGCAAGCTGACCGTCAACTGCCTGAACGCTTACGGCGGCTTCATGTCGATCCTGACCACCGTCACCGCGTTCGACGGCCGCTCGCGCATCTCGGCCGCCGCACGCGCCGCCTACATCGTCGGCTTCATCGCCGTGTCGATGGTGATCGCGCTCGCCGCCAGCGACGACTTCCTGACCAACTTCAAGAACTTCGTGCTCCTGCTCCTGATGGTGTTCACCCCGTGGAGCGCGATCAACCTGGTCGACTACTACCTGGTCTCCCGCGAACGCGTCGACATCCCCGCCCTGTACGACCCGGACGGTCGCTACGGGCGCTGGAACGTCACCGCGCTGACCTGCTACGTCGTCGGCGTCGCCGTGCAGATCCCGTTCCTGGCCACCAAGCTGTACACCGGCGCGATCACCAAGAAGCTCGACGGCGCCGACATATCGTGGATCGTCGGGCTGATGGTCACCTCAGTCCTGTACTGGCTGTGGGCCCGGCGCACCGCCAACCCGCCCGCCGAGACCATCCACCCGCCCACCGCCGCGGCCGGGAGCGGCGACCGGGCGACGGCCCCGGTCGGCTGACCTGGGTCATCGGCGGCGGCGTCGGGTGAGAGCGGTGTGACCGCTCCGCCCGACGCCTTGTCGTCCACGCCCCACGACCCGCCCGACAGGCAGCACGACCGGGCCGGTGACCCAGTCCACCCGGGCCGTCCAATGGCCGCGCCGCACCATGATGTTGAGCACCCGGCAGGAGCCCCCGGCAGTTCGGCGGCCAGAGCGTGGCCGCCGGAGAACCCGAACCGCTCGCCCGCGCGCGTCAACAGCCGGTCGAACACCCTCGGGCAGGCCAGCCGCACGCCGTGGCCCGCCAGCAGGGTGCGCGTCCGGTCGACGCCCGGGAACGCAGAGAACGGCCCGCCCCGGTCGATGTCGGCGACACTCGCGTGCCAAGGCGAGTCCGGCCGGTGGTACCCGGAAGTGGACCGTTTCGACGTGGTGGGGTGGCAGCGCCTGCTGTGGACCGGAGGGCTTCTCCACCGGAACGGCGGATCTGGACGGCGGAGATTGCCGCCCGCTTCCACGCGCACTGCCACCGGGGCGATCCCGAGATGACCGATCTGTTCGAGTTCCTCATCGGCACCGGCCTGAGCAAGGGCGAAGCCCTCGGCCCCACAGGGACGACGTCCACCTCGATCCGTTCGCCGGGCTCGCCCCCCAAACGATCAAGGGGCCGTTTCAGATTGCTCTGAAACGGCCCCTGATCTGCGACTTCGAAAAGTCGGGACGACAGGATTTGAACCTGCGACCCCTTGACCCCCAGGAGTAGGGGTCATGGGGATTGTCGTGACATAACGGACCAATTCTGGGCGCGAGTTGTGTTTGGACACCCAGGCCGTTCACCACCGCGCACGCCGTGTGGTCCCCAACTGGTCCCCACGGAGGCGGTGCTGTTCCACCATCGGAAAGGCAGCGAGAAGGACGCCTCAGCCGAGGAGTGAGCTCCCTTCACCCGTTGCGGTGGCGTGCGGATAGCATCCTGCCGCCAGGCTGGAACATGGGTGAGGAGCGCGCAGGCGGCCGAGGACCCCGTGCACGGGCTGTCTCGCCAGTCACACCGGCTCGCTGGTGTCCCTCGCGCGGGCCCTCTCGCGCACAGTACTCACGGCCGGAGTCGAGGAACGAACCACGCGGGCGACTTATCGGTCTCCCCCGGCCGCGGCGGCGGCTCGGGCCGTGTCCACCTCTCGCTCGCTGGCCGCGGAAGAGGATGCACCGCCCTGCTCCGCGTCTGGAGGCCGGACGTCACCGCCTTCCTGCGCTGGACCGAACGCATTGTCCCGCGGCCGAGAGAGCGAGCACCTCGACCTGGACGCCCTCGTCTCCCAGATCATGGATCAACGCCCATCCCCCTGACCCGCCGCGATGGGAACCTTGCGTCGTGGCCCTGATGCGTACCGTGAACGCCGGGAGCCTGGCCGCGGGGAGGTGTTACAACTGGGGTTGTGAGCCCGTCTCGTCTCTCGTGCCCGGCGTACCGGTGCGGTCGAACCTAGGCAGAAGATTCGGAAGCGTCGCCGGACAGGTCTTCGTCCTTCAGGTGGCGATCGTGGTGCTGCTCGCCGCCGGGGCCCTACTGGCCCTGGTGCTGCAGTCGCGGTACGACACCGACCGTGAAGCGCGCAACCGGTCGGTTTCCGTGGCGCAGACCTTCGCGAACTCCCTGGGCCTGCGGGAAGCGCTGAGGTCGCCGGACCCGTCCGCGGTCCTGCAGCCCCTCGCCGAGAAGACGCGCAAGGCCGCAGGGGTGGACTTCATCGTGGTGATGGACACCCACGGCATCCGCTACAGCCACCCCCAGCCCGACCGCATCGGCGAGCGGTTCGTCGGCACGATCGAGCCCTCGCTCGCCGGCCGGGTGCACACCGAGAGTGTGCAGGGGCCGCTCGGCAAGGAGATCCAGGCGATCGTGCCGGTCACCTCGCCCGGGGGCGATGTCGTCGCCCTGGTCTCGGCAGGTCTGACGGTGGAGAGCGTGACTGGCATCGCCGACCGCCAGCTTCCGGTCATCCTCCTGGCCATCGCCATCGGTCTGGCTCTGGCCACCGTCGGCACGGCGCTGATCAGCCGAAGACTGCGCCGCCAGACCCACGGGCTCGGCACGCAGGAGATGACCCGCATGTACGAGCACCACGACGCAGTGCTCCACGCCGTCCGCGAAGGGGTGCTGATTACCGACGGCGAAGGACGACTACTCCTGGCGAACGACGAGGCCGGACGGCTGCTCGGCCTGCCGGACGACGCCGAAGGACGCCCCGTCGACAAGGTCGGCATGGATCGCCGAATGGCGGAACTGCTGCTGTCCGGCCGGGTGGCCACCGACGAGGTGCTGGAGGCCGGGAACCGGCTGCTCGTGGTCAATCAGCGGCCCACCCGCCCCCGGGGCCGCCCGCAGGGCTCGGCGGTCACCATCCGCGACTCCACCGAGATGCAGCTCCTGAGCAGCCGGGTGGAGGCGGCCCGCAGGCGGCTCAAGCTGCTCTACGAGGCCGGGGGTGACATCGGCACCACCCTCGACGTGGCGCGCACCGCGGAGGAACTGGCCGACGTCGCCGTTCCCCAGTTCGCGGACTTCGTCACGGTCGACCTGGCCGACCCGGTACTGAAGGGCGACGAGCCCGGCCCGGGCGCCGACATGCGGCGCACCGCGGTCAGCGGCATCCGCTCCGATCACCCGCTGTACCCGCTCGGCAGTCTGATCGAATTCCTGCCGTCCACGCCGCAGGCCCGCGGATACGGCACGGGCACAGCCGAACTCGTGCCCGATCTCCATGACGCGCCGGGCTGGCACGCCCAGGACGCGCCGCGGGCATCGGCGATCGTCGGCTACGGGATCCACTCGCTCATCGCGGCTCCGCTGAAGGCCAGGGGCGTTGTGCTCGGGGTGGTCAACTTCTGGCGGTCGCAGAAGCCGGAACCGTTCGACGAGGACGACCTGTCCCTGGCCGAGGAGCTTGTCGGCCGCGCCGCGGTCACCATGGACAACGCCCGCCGCTACACCCGCGAGCACAATCTCGCCGTAACGCTCCAGCGCAGCCTGCTGCCGCGGGATCTGCCCGAGCAGAGCGCCGTGGACGTCGCGCACTTCTACCAGCCGGCCCAGTCCGGAGTGGGCGGGGACTGGTTCGACGTTATCCCGCTGCCGGGCAGCCGCGTCGGGCTCGTCGTCGGAGACGTCGTCGGGCACGGCCTGCACGCCGCGGCCACCATGGGGCGGCTGCGCACGGCCGTGCACAACTTCTCCTCCTTGGACCTGCCCCCCGACGAACTCCTCGCCCGTCTCGACAACCTGGTCCAGCGCATGGACCAGGAAGGCGACAGCGCTGCCTCGGACGGCGGCGTCCTGGGCGCGACCTGCCTGTACGCCGTCTACGACCCGGTCTCCCAGAACTGCACCATGGCGCGGGCAGGACACATGCCACCGCTTGTGGTCGCCCCGGACGGCACGACGACGATCTCGGAACTGCCGGCCGGCCCCCCGCTGGGGCTGGGAGGGATGCCGTTCGAGACCATGGAGCTGCACCTGGCGGAAGGCAGTCAGCTCGTCCTGTACACCGACGGGCTGGTCGAGGAGCGGAGCCGGGACATTTCAGAGGGCGTGGAAATGCTGCGCACGGCGCTGAGCCACGCTGACCGAGACCCGCAAGCCAGCCGCCGCGCCGTACTCGGCGCCTTGCTCCCCGGCCGGCCGGCCGACGACATCGCGCTGCTCATCGCCCGGACACGGACTCTGGGCCCCGGCCGGGTCGCACAGTGGGACGTACCGTTCGACCCGAGCGAGGTGGGCGCCATGCGCAGCCTCGCGGCCGAGCAACTCGAGGAGTGGGGCCTGCAGGAACTCGCTTTCACCACGGAACTGATCCTCAGCGAGCTCATCACCAACGCCATACGGTACGGCGCCGCGCCAGTTCGGGTTCGTCTGTTGCGCGATCGCACTCTGACCTGCGAGGTGTGGGACGGCAGCAGTACCGCCCCGCACCTGCGGTACGCCGCCACCACGGACGAGGGAGGCCGCGGACTGTTCCTGGTGGCGCAGCTCAGCGAGCACTGGGGCACCCGGTACACACCGGAAGGCAAGGTCATCTGGGCCGAACAGGTCCTTCCCGCCGCCGGCAGTGCCCTCTCCTAGTGCACAGTTCTTCTGCTGTCCGCCGACGCCCTCAGGATCTTGGGTGCGTCATGCCGAGGATCTCGAATCGCGATCCGGTGCCCGTCATGACGTGCTCGGGCCGACTGCCAGCAGGGTTCCATGGTGGGTCTCACCACAGATGACGCCCTGCGGCGGTTGATAGTGTCCCGCGCGGAGGTCGAAAGTGAACGCGAGCCCAGATGTACGCACAGGCTGTGTCCTGGGGCACCTCCTGCTCGTCGGACTGCTCGCATTCGCCGTGTTCGTCATGCACACCGTCGGCCGTTTCGCAGTCAACCCAGAGGACCCGAGCCAGGTCGTCGCCACCACGGCGGAGGGCGTCGCACGGAGCACGGACGGAGGTGCAACCTTCGGTTCCGGCGAGGGGGCGGGGATGGAGTACCTGTCCTGGGGATCGCCGGGCGCGTTGTTCGGCGTCGACTTCACCGGCGCTCTGAGCAGCAGTTCGGACGGCGGGGCCACATGGAAGAAGACGGCTACGGTGCCGGGAGGACAACCCCAGGCCCTGACCGCCGTCGACGAGCGGCACATCCTCGCGGCTACCCAGGACGGGATCTACGAGTCCCAGGACGCGGGGAAGACCTAGCGCCTCTCTGTGGCAAGCGGCGATCACCACTGACATACGGCGAGGCATCGGGCCGGCCCGGCGGTCATCGGCGGGCCGAACCTGGTCGCCCTCAGGCGTCCGCCGGCAATGCGGCCCGACAGCAAGGTGGAGGTCTGATCGGGCAGCGTGAATGCCCTGGATTCTCTGGTAGGAGGCGTAGCTGTCTGCCCCTGAAGAAGTCGGGGTTGCCGCTGGGTTGACCTGCAGGATCGAGCAATTTCGGGTATACGGCCCTACCGCGATCGCGAGCAGGGTCAGGGCCCGGCCGGGACATGAACCGACGCTTGGCCGCTGTCGGCTACATGTGGGCCTTCGCCGCCCTGCGCTCTACGGAACCCTCTCCCGCCCGTCGCCGGGCCCCGTGCCGAACGCCCCAGTGAGGCCCGGGGGAAGCCCAGAACGGCTTTCAGCGGGTGAGATCAGCCAGGCTGTCGAGTGCGGTGTCAATCTCTGCTGGGGTGTTGATGACGGCGGTGCCGATGCGGGTGTAGGTCAAGGTGGATAGCCGCACGCGGCGGGCGGCGGCGTGGTCGACGACCTGGTGATGAGTGTGTCCGGCCACGCTGAAACACGTGATGCCCGCTGACAGCTCCGGGTCAGCAGGGGTGTGCACTGTGACACGGGGGATGCGGCTCAGTCCTTGCTTCACCCGCGTCGACAGCTGCGTGATGCGGGCGGCGACGCGTGCTCGGCTCAACTGCTCATGCAGCGCTACCGCCACCGGCAGGGCGAAGGCATGCTCGAACGCCAGGAACCCGCCAGGGGACAGGGCCGCCGCTCCCCCGCTCCCGATGAAGCTCACGAACGCGGGCCGCAGCTGCTCGAGGACGTCCGGCGCCACCCAGACCAGCCCCGTTCCCCTGGGACCGAACAGCCATTTGTGCGTTCCGGCGATCACCACGTCCGCGCCCAGGCCGGCGGCGTCCTCGTCGACCGCCGCCAGCCCGTGCACGCCGTCGACGACCAGCAGGCACCGTTCGGCAGGGCTGCGCCCTTCATTGGCCCGGCGTACCACCTCGGCCACCGCACGCACCGGCATCCGAAGCCCCGTGCTCGACTGCACCCAGGTGATCCCTACGACTCGGGTGTTCGGGCGTATCGCCTCGCCGACTGCCGCTGCGATGCCGTCCACCGTCGCGGTGGCCGGGTCAGCGAACCAGGACACCAGCCGCACCGAGTTGCCATGCTTTTCGGCGGCCAACCGGGCGGCGGTGCGATGGGAGATGTGGTCGTGCTCCGTCAGCAGGAACTCTTGTCCCGGACGGGTCACGACGCCGTTGTAGACGACTCCCAGCCCGATACTCGTGCTCGCCGTCATCGCGATGTCCTCGGCCCGGCCTCCCAGATAGGCCGCGAGCGCCTGACGTACCCGAGGCCATCCGGTCGGACCGTCGGGCAACGCCATCCCCGTGGGCACCGACAGAGGATTCGCGTCGACCTGTGCGCTCAGATGATCCACCGCATCCCGCACCACCTTCGGATGCGAGGCCAGGTAGAACAACGCAAGGTTCACCCATCCCGGCTCCAGACGAAACTGCGCCCGCAAGGCGTCCCAGTCCACGCGCCCATCGGGCGTAGTGACCGGCCGCTCCCGTGGTGTGGGCACCCTTGCCACGCCGGAGCCGGGCACGAGGGCGACCGCCACCGCTCCCGCAGATCTCGCCAGCAGATCACGCCGACTCGTCATCGACATCCAGCACCCCTTTACACCGCGACCGGCGAAGCGGTGGCGGAATAGTTGTCGGTGCCTCTCTGGTAACGAGGCTACGCGAGGTGGCCGCCGGTGCCGACAGCACCATCACCCAAATGGCCTCTCTCGGTGCAGCGATGTCAAGTCAGTCACGGTCTCCAGGCGGCGCATGAGGCCCGTGGTCACGCAGACCACGGCGTGGTCGGCTTCGCGTCCGGTGGCGAACGCGTTGGGCAGGTCCCCCCGACCGGGCACTCCCTGTCGCCACCGGGGTACGCAAGAACTACCGGACGGGCTCCGTGGAGGTCACTGCCCTGCTCGACCTGCGGCGGCTGACGCACCGCCATTTCCACCCTTGCCGACACCGAAGGACCGGGGCGCGCTGCCATCCGTGACAGGAGAGAACTGGCGCATCTTGACCGGGTCAAGGTGCGCTTCACCCCGGTCAAGTGCGTTGGTCCCCAACTGGTCCCCAAAAACGATCAAGGGGCCGTTTCAGATTGCTCTGAAACGGCCCCTGACCTGCGACTTCGAAAAGTCGGGACGACAGGATTTGAACCTGCGACCCCTTGACCCCCAGTCAAGTGCGCTACCAAGCTGCGCCACGTCCCGATGCCCGTGCCCCCGGTCTGTTCCCCGGTGGCGGCGTGCAAGAGAACATTACCTCACTCCGTGCGACCGCGGGACGCACCCCCGGACACGTGGCGGCACGCATTCGCGCAGGCCGGGCGCCCTCGGGGGGAGAATGGGGCCGTGGACAGGATGCCGAGGGACCGGGACGCGGAGGGTCGGGCGCGCAGTGAGCGGCCACGGGACGGGCTCGGGCGGCCGTTGCCGTACGGGGTCGAGGGTGTGCCCAGGCAGCCCGAGGGCGTCGTGCGGACGCCGGCCGAGACCGTGCGCGAGGCGCAGCGGCTGCTCGACGCGGGGATGCCGTTCCACGCGCACGAGGTCTTCGAGGACGCCTGGAAGAGCGGCCCGGCGGGCGAGCGGGACCTGTGGCAGGGGCTCGCCCAGCTGGCGGTGGGGCTGACGCACGCCGCACGGGGCAACGCGGCCGGCGGGGCACGGCTGCTGCTGCGCGGGGCGGCGCGGATCTCCGGGCAGAACGATCCGGATGTCCGCCCGTACGGGATCGATGTCGGCGGACTCGTCCGGTGGGCGCGTGCGTTGGCGGCCCGTGCGGGCGAGGTGACGGACGCCGCCGCCGAGGCGCCACGGCTGCTCGGGGAGTGACCGGGTTTCACCAGACGAGTGGCAGTTCCTGGGGTGAGCGGTGGATCAGGGTCGGCCGCATCACGACCTCCCGGTCCTCGGCCGGCCGCAGTCCGGGGAAGCGGCGGGTGAACAGCTCCAGGGTGAGCTGGAGTTGCGTACGGGCCAGCTGGGATCCCGGGCAGCCGTGCGTGCCGTGGCCGAAGCCGACATGGCGGGTGGGGCTCGCGGGCCGCGTGATGTCGAAGGTGTCGGCGTCCCGGTGGCGTGCCGCGTCGCGGTTGGCGGAGCCGTACGCGACGAAGACGGTTGCCCCGGCGGGCAGTTCGGTGCCCGCGAGCACGAGCTGCCGGGTGGTCGTACGGCGGAATCCCTGGACGGCGGTGTCGTATCGGACGGCTTCCTCCACCGCCCCGGGTATGAGGTCGGGCCGGGAGCAGAGCAGTTCCCACTGGTCGCGGTGGCGCAGGAGGTGGAGGACTGCGGTGCCGATGAGGGCGGTGGTGGTGAGGTGTCCGGCGATGAGGAAGTTCTGGAGGTTGGCGACGAGTTCGGCGCGCTGGTCGGAGGTGAGGTCGGGGGCGAGGTCGGGGGTCGTTCCGGGGGCGGCTGCCGGCGCGAGTGCGGCGACCATCGCTGAGCAGAGGTCGTCGCGCGGGTGGGCGCGACGGTCGCGGGCGTAGCGCTCCAGGAGGTGCTGGAGGGCGACCACGTCCTCGGCCGCGGCGAGCTGTTCGTCCTCGTCCATCGGGCGGAAGAGGAGCTGTTCGGCGCGGTGTCCGCCGTGCACGGCGGCCGGAACGTCCTCGGGGGCGAAGCCGATGAGCCGGCCTATGACGGCTCCGGGGAGCCGGCCGGCGTAGGAGGCCATCAGTTCGGTGTGGCCGTCGTCGGCGAAGCCGTCCACGAGGGCGGTGGCGACCTCGGTGGCGTACGGCGTGAGGGCGGCGACGCGCGCGGCGGAGAGGCCGCTGTTGATCGGGGCGCGGTGGCGCCGGTGGGCGGCGCCGTCGGTGGAGACGACGGTGGGCCGTCCGCCGAAGCCGCGGGCGAGGACGCCGAAGACGGCGGGCGTCGGCAGGATGTCGGGGCGCAGGGCGTGGGTGGAGGAGAAGCCCTCGGGCCGCAGCAGTACCTCGCGGACGTCGGCGTCGCGGGCGACCAGCCAGGCGTCGAGTTCGGGGACGAAGGTCAGTCCGTCGGTCTGTCGCGCACGGGCGTAGAGGGGGTACGGGTCGCCCTGGAGCGCGTCGAGCCGCTGGTGCTCGCGGTGCTGGTGCTCGCGGTGCTGGTGCTCCTGGTCCTGGTCGCCTTCCGATGTCGGGTCCACGCGGCGCCTCCGGTACGGGAAGGTGCGGAACTCGGGCAACCATGGTGACCGGCACCGAGCACCCCTGGCTACGCCGCGGAGTCGTTCAGCGCACGTTCGAGTACGGAGGTGTGGCTGACGGCCGGGTCCTTGGCGGCGGTGAGGAGGGTGACGCGGCCCTGGTCGGCGAGGGTCCGCAGCCGGTCGAGGGCCTCGGCGGCGGCGGGTTCGGCGAGCTCGGCCTCGTACCGTCGGCAGAACTCCTCGTACGTGCCCTCCGAGCCGTGGTACCAGCGGCGCAGTTCGGTGGACGGGGTGAGCGCCTTGGGCCACTCGTCGACGTGGGCGTCGGCCTTGGCGAGGCCACGCGGCCAGAGGCGGTCGACGAGGACGCGGACGCCGTCGTCCGGGGACGGGGTTTCGTAGACCCGTCGGACGTGTACGTCGGCGCCGGGTGCGCGGGAGGACATGGGTCCAGCGTGCCGGACGGCCCGGGCGGTCACACCGCGACGCGCCCCGCCGGCAGCAGTGCGGGCAGCAGTACGGAGTCGACGAAGACGCGCATGGTCGAGGCGTCGGCGAACCGCTCCTCGAAGAGCCGCTCGATGCGGAGCATGCCGAGGAAGCAGGGCGCGACGAAGCCGATGGCCGGGTTGTCGCCGTCGATCTCACCGCGCTCGACGGCCCGGCGGAGGATCGCGTCGAGCGCCGCCACCTCCGGGCTGATGACGGTCTCGCGGAGCGCCGCGCGCAGGTCGGGGTGCTGGATGTACGCCTGGCTGACGGCCTCCATCAGCTCGGCGTCCCGGTCGCGGCGGGTCGCGGCGACGTGCGCGGCCTCACGGAGGTCGCCCGCGAGGGAACCGGTGTCGATGCCGGCGAAGAACGTGCAGCGCTGCTTGGCGAGGGCGGCCGTGACGAGCTGCGGCTTGGTCCCCCACTGGCGGTAGAGCGTCGCCTTTCCGCACTTGGTGCGGGACGCGACGCCCTCCATGGTCACCGCGTCGTAACCGCCCTCGCGGAGCAGGCAGAGCACGGCCTCGTACAGCTCGGTCTCCCGCTCAGGGGTGATCTTGCTACGGCGGGCGGCGGCGGTCGCGGCCTGCGTGGACATGGCTTCCTCCCGGACAGCTGTCTGCACATACGAGAGTAGAGGGTGCACAATCGAGACGCAAACGTATCGAGACGGTTGCGTCTCGATGGATTCGAGCCTAGGCTTCCTCCGTTTGTTGCCGATTTGACGGATAAGGGGCCGCGCCATGGCTACCGGGGTACGCGGGACAGCAGGGCCACGTCCCGCCGGACCGGAGCCGAGGCCGGAGGCGGCGGAGCCGGAGCCGATAGCGACGGAGCGGGGGTCGCAGTCGGCAGAGCCAGGGGGCACCGCTCCCGGTCACGCTCCCGCTCCCGCTCGGCCGCCGCTGCTGCGCGAGCTGCTGCTGGTCACCGCGCTCTTCCTCGTCTACAAGTTCGGCCGGCTCTTCGCGAACGGCCACGAGCTGCGGGCCTTCCGCAACGCGGACCGGATCTGGGACGTGGAGCGGGCGTTCCATCTGCCCGGCGAGGGTTCGGTACAGGCGCTCCTGATGAACGGCGAACCGCTCGTACGGGCGGCCAACACCTATTACGCGGCCGTGCACTTCCCGGCCACCGCCGCCTTCCTGGCCTGGCTCTACTGGCGCAGGCCCGCCCACTACCTCTGGTCCCGCCGGGTCCTGGCGCTCCTCACGGCCGCCGCGCTCGCCCTGCATCTGCTGATGCCGCTGGCGCCGCCGCGGATGCTCGCGGCGACGGGGCTCGTCGACACCGCGCGGGTGTACGGGCCGTCGGTCTACGGCGCGACGCCCGAGACCGACTCGATGGCGAACCAGTTCGCGGCGATGCCGTCGCTCCACTTCGGCTGGGCGCTGATGGTCGCCATCGGCCTGATCGCGGCGACGCGCTCGCGGGCGCGGTGGTGGTGGCTGCTGCACCCGGCGCTGACCCTGCTGGTGATCGTCGGGACGGCCAACCACTACTGGTTCGACGCGCTCGCGGCGGCGGCGCTGCTGGGGATCGCGCTCGCGGTGGTACGGGCCCCGGGCACGGGTCCCGCCGAGCAGCGGCGCGTCGGGGCAGCTCTCCCGGCGAGGGTTGTGCGATGAGCGGCGGCGCTCAGGGCACCGTGCTCGCGGTCCTGCTCTCCCTCGTCTCCGCGGCCGGGTACGCCCTGGCGGCGGTCGCCCAGTCCCGGCTGGCCTCGGCCTCCGCCGGCGGCGCACTCCGGGCGCTGCTGGCGCGCGGGCAGTGGTGGTGGGCGGTCGGCCTCAACGCGGCGGGCGCGCTCGCGCACGTGGCCGCGCTGCACTACGGCCCGCTGACGCTCGTTCAGCCGCTCGGCGCACTCACGCTCGTGGCGGCGCTGCCCCTCGGCGCGTACTGCGCCCGTCGACGGGTGACCCGCACGGAGTGGCGCGGCGCCCTCTGGACACTGGCCGGCCTCGTCGCCCTGATCTCGGTCACCGGCCCGGCAACCCCCGGCGACGCCCTGACCCTCCGCGAAGCCCTGATCGTCGCGGCGGCGACAGCCCTCCTGATCGCAACCCTGACGTCCGGCACCCGCGTCGGTGGCCTACTCGGACACGTACGGAGGCGTGGCGGCACGGAGGCGCCGGGCGCGGAGACCTCGCGGGGTGACGAGTGGCCGGAGGCCGGCGCGGAGGCGCGGATCGGCGGGCGACTGGAGGCCGGCGCGACGCCGCGCACCGGCGGACAGCTGGAGGCCAACGCGGAGGCGCAGACCGGCCGACGACCGGAGGCCGGCACGGAGGCGATGGCGGGCGAGCCAGCGCAGGCCATCGCGAATGGGCAGACCGGCGGTCAGCCGCACACCAGCGCGACGGCGCGCACCGGCGGACAGCCTCAGGCCAACGCGGAGGCGATGACCGGCGGGCCGGCGCCGTCCGGCCCGGGGGTACGCATCGGCGGGCCAGCCCGGACCGGACCGGCGGCGCGGGTCGGCGGGCAGCCGCAGGTCGGCGCGGCGACGCGGTTCGTTGACATGCCGCGCGCCAGCCCGGCGGCGCAGACCGGCGGACAGCCGCAGACCGACGCGGCACCGCGAATCGTCGCGACAGCGCAGGGCGGCACGACGACGCAACCAGGCCCGGCGGCTCTTGGCGGCACAGCAGCGCAAGCCAGTGCGGCAACGCAACCCCGCCCGGCAACGCGAGGCAACACGGGCTCGCACAGCGGCCCGGCAGCGCCCGGCGGCTTGGCACAAGCCCAGCCGCCTGCGCCCAGCGACGCGGCACCCGTCCAACCGACCGCGCCCGCCGACTCGGCACACGCGCCGCGGCGGGGGCGGGGGCTGGGGTTTGCGACGGCTTCCGGGGTTGCTTCCGGAGTCGGGTCCGCGCTGACCCAGACGCTCACCGCCGCGCTCGCGCGCGAGTTGCCGGGCGGGGTGCCGGCCTGGTGGCAGACGACCCTCGTCGCGGTACTGATCGCCGCGTTCGCCGTGGGCGGGCTCCTGCTCTCGCAGACCGCCTATCAGGGCGGCCTCGCCGCCCCGCTGGCCGTCGTGAACCTCTCCAACCCTGCCGCCGCGGCCGTCATCGGCATGGCGCTGCTCGGTGAGACGTTCCGCGCGGGCGTGTGGGGATGGCTGGTCGCGGCCGCCGCGTCGGTGGTGGCAGCACGCGGGGTGGTGCTCCTCACGACCGGGACGAGAACCGCCCCCGTAACCCCGTCCCCGTCCCCGGTCGTCGCCTCCGGGCAGCCACTCCTCTCCTCCCGTACGGAGGAGACACCCCCCGCCACCACCCCCGCGCCCGCACCCATTGCCGGCTGACGGGCCCGCGAGCCGATCCCCCATGCCCGGCCCGTCGCCGGCCGACCGGCCCGCGAGCCGATCCGCCGCCCCGGCTCCCCCGCCCCTCGTCAGCGCCCGCAGCGCGGCTCGCTTGACCTCTGGCGGCCCCACCTCTCGCGGCACGGCAACACGACCACGCGGCTCACCCCACCCTCGGCCGCCCGCCCCTCGCCCCCCGGCAGTACCCTCAGCCCGGCTATCCCGCCTCACCCCCACCCGTCGGCCCCGCCTCCCCCGGCCCGTCCCCCCTCACCTGGGCTGCGAAGATCGGATCCGTCGAGCGTTGGTAGCCGCCGTGCTCCGACGGGACGGCCGGTTCGAGGCCGAGCAGCGCGCCCAGGCCCGTCGGGGGCATGTCCCCGTAGAGCGCCGAGTAGGCGCCCGCCCGTACCGAGTACATCTCGTGCCAGATCCCCACCGCACCGTTGCTCGCGAAGTACCGCCGCCAGTACGCGCTCTGCGCCGGGCGGTGCTTGCGCCCCGCGTCCCCCGCGTACGCCCGGATGTCGCCGGCCCGGCGCCAGTACTGCACGATCGTCACCTCGCCGAACGACGGCCCGAGCAGCATCCGGTACCCGAGCAGCCCGCTCTCCGGGTCCGCCCGCAACTCCTTCAGCATGCGCGGCATGGCCGTGAACACCGGGAACCAGCCGCGCGGCGAGCGCCAGCGGTTCACGCGGGCGCCGATCAGCAGCACCGCCACCGGCTCACCGTTCGCCGCCATGAAGCGGCCCCTCCGCACCCGTCGGCGCTCGGCGCGACGCTCCGGGCCGCCACGGTTCCACTCGGGCGAGCCCAGGAGTCTCATCGCCTGCCCGACGCCGAAGTTCCGAGACATGGTCTGCCACCCTCCGCTAGTTGGATAGCTGAACTATCCTTGGACCTCAGAGTAGAACTCCCCGGTAACCGTGTCGAGACGATGGGAACGGTGAACCCCTTTTGCGCCTCTCCGAGTTGAGCGACCGCGGCGGCGTGTCCGTGGCCACCGTGAAGTACTACCTGCGTGAGGGACTCCTGCCGCCGGGCACCCCCGTCACCGCCCGCCAGTCCGACTACGGCGAGGAGCACCTGCGCAGGCTGCGGCTGGTCCGGGCCCTCCTCACGGTCGGCGGGATGACGATCCAGCAGGCCCGGGACGTCCTGGCGGTCGCGGACGACCCCGCCTTCGGCCGCCACGAGCGCGTCGGCATCGCCGCGTACATGCTGGGCCCCCACGTCTCCCCGCCCGACCCCGCCGACCCGGAACGCGCCCGCTGGGACGAGGTCTTCGCCGAGATGCGCGGGCTGCTCACCGAGATGGGCTGGCAGGTGTTCGACGAGGCACCCGCGCTCGCCACGCTGACCCGTGCGGTCATGACGCTCCGCTCCCTGGGCTACAACGGCGCCACCGAACACATCCGGCGGTACGCCGAGGTCATGCACCCGATCGCCGCCGAGGAGTACGCGACGATGGAGGAATACCCGGTCCTGGAGGAGGCGATCGAGGCGGCGGTCGCGTACACGATGCTGTACGAGCCGATCCTGCTGTCCCTGCGCCGCCTCGCGCACGAGGACGTCTCGGCCCACCTGCACGGGTTTTCCCCGCCCCCACCCCCGGAGCCGCCGACCCCGGAGCCGCCGATTTCGTCATCTTGACCAAAAGGACCCAGGACCCCTATCGTCAAGATGACGACAAGGGGGAGTTCCCATGGCCGACATCACCCGCCGCGCCGGCTGGCGCCATCTGCGGTCCGCGCCCACCGCGCACATCCGCCACCACCGGCGCGGACGCCTGGTCCACGACGGGGCCGGGCTCAGCTTCTGGTACCGCTCGCTGTCCGCCGCGCTCTCCGAAGTGCCGGTGAACGACCGGGAGTTGGCGATGGCGTTCCACGCCCGGACCGCCGACTTCCAGGACGTGAGCGTGCAGTCCACCGTCACGTACCGGATCGGCGAACCGGACGCGGCCGCCACCCGCCTCGACTTCTCCATCGACCCGGACACGGGCGCGTGGCGCGGCGCGCCGCTGGAGCAGATCGCCACGCTGCTCACCGAGACGGCCCAGCAGCATGCCCTCGACGTCCTCGCGCGCACCCTGCTGGCGGCGGCGCTCGTCGACGGGGTGGCGGCGGTGCGGGACCGGATCGCGGACGGGCTGGCGGCCGAACCGCGGCTGCCCGCCACCGGGATCGAGGTGGTCGCGGTACGGGTGGTGGCGATCCGCCCGGAGCCGGAGGTCGAGCGGGCGCTGCGCACGCCCGCCCGCGAGCAGATCCAGCAGGAGGCCGACCGGGCCACCTACGAGCGCCGGGCCGTGGCCGTCGAACGCGAGCGGACCATCGCCGAGAACGAGCTCGCCAGCAAGATCGAACTGGCCCGGCAGGAGGAGCGGCTCGTCGACCAGCGCGGCACCAACGCGCGGCGGGAGGCGGAGGAGAGCGCCGCCGCCGACTCCGTACGGGCGGAGGCCGAGGCGGTACGGAAGGTGCGGCTCGCGCGGGCCGAGGCGGAGGCGGCGCGCGAGGTCGGCGCGGCACGGGCGGAGGCCCAGGCGGCGTGGCTGCGCGTGCACGGGGAGGTCGACGCGGGCACGCTGCACGCGCTGGCGGCGACCCGGGCGGCGGAGAACCTGCCCCGGATCGAGAGCGTGACCGTGTCCCCGGATGTACTGACCACGCTGCTCGGCAGGCTGGGCGGGGGCGGCGGCGGGACGGCGTCGTGAGCCTGGCGCCGCGCGCGGTGCTCGTGCACCGCACCTCGGAGTACGAGGAGTTGCTCGCCCGGCACGGTACGCACGGACAGGCGGCCTTCTTCCTGTCGAGCCGGGGCCGGAGCATCGAGGACGTACGGCGGCGGCACGAGCGGAACCGGGCGGGCCTCGCGGAGGTCGCGGCGGCGGTGCCGTTGTCGTGGCGGCAGGCGCGGGTGGAGCGGGCGGACCTGGACCGGTTCCTATTCGGTCCCGAGGACGTTGTCGTGGTGGTCGGCCAGGACGGTCTGGTGGCCAACGCCGCCAAGTACCTGGACGGGCAGCCGGTCGTCGGCATCGACACCGACCCGGGCCGGAACCCGGGCGTCCTCGTCCGGCACCGGGCGGCGGACACGGCGGCGTTGCTGAGGTCGGCCGCCCGGCCGGGGGCCGGGGCAGGGGTGGACGAGCTCACGATGGTGGAGGCCGTGACGGACGACGCGCAGCGGCTCCTCGCCCTGAACGAGGTCTACCTCGGGCCGCCGAGCCACCAGACCGCCCGCTACACCCTCGCGGTCGAGGGCGGCGGCACGGCGCCGGCACCCCCCGAAGCCCAGGCGTCCTCGGGCGTCCTGGTCGGTACGGGCACGGGCGCGACGGGCTGGCTGCGTTCCCTCTGGCACGAGCGGTCCAGCTCCCTTGCGCTCCCCGGCCCGACGGCCCGGCGCCTCGCCTGGTTCGTCCGAGAGGCGTGGCCCTCGCCGACGACGGGCACGACGCGGGTGGAGGGCGTCCTTCCGTCCGGCACGACCCTGCGCCTCACGGTGGAGTCGGACCGCCTGGTCGCCTTCGGCGACGGTATGGAATCGGACATCCTGGCCCTGACGTGGGGCCAGACGATCCACGTGGGCGTCGCGGCGACGACCTTGCGGCTGGCGGGGTGAGTCCGGCTACGCGGCCCCGGCCTCCCCGCAGCGCGACCCGGCCCTCGGCGCGACCGGCACCGCGGCCCCGGTCCGCGGCGCGGTCCCCGGCCCCCGGCCCCCGGCCCGCGGCCGGAAAGCTTCGCCGGGGCGTTCGGGAGGTTCCGGTGGTCGCTATGCTCGGTGCGCTTTGACCGGTTTCTGATACTCCCTCGGCCGCCGAAGGACCCTCGTGACGCTCCCCGCCACCGGCTCGCTCCAGGTCTCCCGCGCAACCCTCCAGGACTGGGATGTAGTCCGGCGGTGGGCCGTCGCCGAGGGGTGGAACCCGGGGGTGTCGGACTCGGCGGCGTTCTTCGCGCAGGATCCCGAGGGGTTCTTCCTCGGGCGGGTCGACGGGGAGCCCGTCTCCGCCATCTCGGTGGTCAACTACAGCGAGACGTACGCCTTCCTCGGCTTCTATCTCGTCCGCCCGGACCTCCGCGGCCTCGGCCACGGCCTCGCCACCTGGCGCACCGCCCTCACCCACGCCGGCGACCGGACCGTCGGGCTCGACGGGGTGCCCGACCAGCAGGACAACTACCGCCGCTCCGGCTTCTCCTCCGCCCACCGCACGGCTCGGTACGTCGGCGAGCCCACCGGCCCGGCCGTCCCCGGGGCCCCCGGTGCTCCCGGCGCGCCCGACCCGTCCGTCGTCCCGGCCCACGACGTCGACCCCGCCGCCCTCGCCGCGTACGACAGCGCCTGCCACCACGCCGAGCGCCCCCGCTTCCTCGCGCCGTGGCTGGCCACGCCCGGCCACCGGGCCCTGGCCCGGGTCGTCGACGGGCGCGTGACGGGGTACGGCGTGGTGCGGCCCTCCGAGGACGAGGCGCGCGTCGGGCACCTGTTCGCCGACACGCCCGTCGACGCTGCCGCCCTCCTCGACGCCCTGGCCGCCGAGGCGCGGGCGTTCGGCTCGGCGCGGATCGCGATCGACATGCCGGAGGCCAATCAGGCGGCGGCCCGCCTCGCGCTCGACCGGGGCCTTGAGCCGACGTTCGAGACGGCCCGGATGTACACCGGGCCGGTCCGGCCGATCACGCAGGACCGGGTCTTCGGCGTCACCACCCTCGAACTCGGCTGACGTACCGCGCCCTCCCCAGCGGCCGACGCGCCGGCGCCCTCCCTCTCGGCCGACGCCGCACCGCGCATGACCGCGCCCTCTACAACGGCCGGCGCCTCACCACGCCCGACCGCGCCCCCCGCCCCCGGCCTTCCGCAACCCCCCGCGCACCCTTCACGCCCACCCCCACCCCCCTCGGGGGGTGACAAGGGTTTTCCCCGTATCGGGTTCATCTCGGCGTTCCCTACTGTCTGCCGCACCGGCAGAAACCCCGCCCCCCGAGCCACCCGCCTGTCAGGTCCATGTGGAGCGGTGGGTAGTGTCCGCCGGTGGCGGCCTTGACCCGGGCCGTCGCGTCGCCGGTGGCGGCGCACGGGCTCCCCAAGCCCAAGGGACCGACGGAGGCGACCCCACTTCGCCCCGTGGCTCCCGCGCCGCCGCCACTGCTCCGCACCTACGTCGTGCCGAAAGGGAACACCTTGAACAGTTCCAGGCGGAGACTCATATCCGTCGTGGTCGCGAGCGCCTCGATCATCGGCGCCGCTGCCACTTCCACCGGGGCGTTCGCCGCCGCCCCGGCCGCGGTCACCCCGAAGCCGGTTCCGGCCGCGCAGGCGATGACCGCACTGCCCGACGCGCCCGTCGAGAAGGTCATCGTCACCTACAAGTCCCGCACCGCCGAGGCCGGCTCCAACGCCGCGGCGAAGACGGACGCGGCCGCCAAGGGCGCCGCGACCGGCGAGCGCCTCGCCTTCGAACGCCGCCTCGCCGGCGGCGGCGCGCTGGTCGACCTGGGTGGCAGCGCCACCAAGCAGGACGTCGCCGAGGTCATGAAGGCCTTCCGCGCCGACCCGCAGGTCGCCTCGGTCGAGCCCGACATCCGCGCGTACGCGATGGCGGTCACCCCGAACGACACCGACTACGCCAAGCAGTGGGACCTCGTCGAGGCCACCGGCGGCATGAACGTCCCGACCGCCTGGGACAAGACGACCGGCTCCGGCGTCACGGTCGCCGTGATCGACACCGGCTACGCGGACCACAGCGACCTCGCGGCCAACGTCGTCAACGGTTACGACTTCATCTCCGACTCCGCTGACGCCCGCGACGGCAACGGCCGTGACGCGAACGCCAAGGACGAGGGCGACTGGAACGCCACCGCCAACGAGTGCGGAGCCGGCTCCCCGGCCTCCAACTCCTCCTGGCACGGCACCCACGTGGCCGGCACCATCGGCGCGGTCACCAACAACTCCAAGGGCATCGCGGGCATCGCGTACAACGCGAAGATCCAGCCCGTGCGCGTGCTCGGCAAGTGCGGCGGCTCGTCCGCCGACATCGCCGATGCCATCACGTGGGCGTCCGGCGGCTCCGTCCCGGGTGTCGCGGCCAACGCGACCCCGGCGAAGGTCATCAACCTGAGCCTGGGCGGCGCCAGTTCCACCTGCCCGAGCGTGTACCAGAACGCGATCAACGGCGCCGTCTCGCGCGGTACCACGGTCGTCGTCGCCGCGGGCAACAGCAACGCCAACACCTCCGGCTTCACCCCCGCCAACTGCGCGAACGTCATTTCGGTGGCGTCCACCAGCCGCGAGGGCAACCGTTCGTTCTACTCGAACTACGGCACCATCGTGGACGTGGCCGCGCCGGGCGGCGAGACCCGCCGCGCGACCGACACGCCGGGCACCATCACCACCCCGCAGAACGGCATCCTCTCCACGCTGAACTCCGGCGCGACGACCCAGTCGACGGAGAACTACGCGCCCTACCAGGGCACCTCGATGGCCGCGCCGCACATCGCCGGCCTGGCCGCGCTGCTCAAGTCGGCGAAGACGAGCCTCACCCCGGCCGAGATCGAGTCCGCGATCAAGGCCAACGCCCGCCCGCTGCCCGGTACGTGCACCGGCGGCTGCGGAGCCGGCATCGCCGACGCCGCGAAGACCGTGAACGCCGTCACCACCACGACGCCGCCGACCGGTACCGTCTTCACCAACGCGACCGACGTGGCGATCGCCGACAACACCACCGTGTCGTCCACGATCTCCGTCACCGGCCGCACCGGCAACGCCCCCGCCGCCCTCAAGGTCGACGTGGACATCAAGCACACCTGGCGCGGGGACCTGGTCGTCGACCTGGTCGCCCCCGACGGCACGGTGCGCAACCTGAAGGCCTCCTCCGGCTCGGACAGCGCCGACAACGTCACGGCCACGTACACGGTCGACGCGTCGAGCGAGGTCGCCAACGGTGCCTGGAAGCTGCAGGTCCGCGATGTGGCCTCGGGTGACACCGGCTACATCAACTCGTGGAGCCTGACCTTCTAGCCCCACCTGACCCACCCCCCACAACAGCATTATTGCTGGTCAGCGACGCGCTCGTGGTCTACACCACGGGCGCGTCCTGGCGTGGCGGCCGCCGCCCGTTGTCCGTATGCCGGACAACGGGCCTGGACTGTGCCGGTACGCTCCGTATTCTCTGCCCCACGGGGCTCACGGGCCGGGCCCCGAGTGCCGGAGGGGGTGGACAGGTGACGACAGCGCCCCACCTTCCGCTGCGCCCCACGGGACCGGCGGGATCCCCCGCGCCGGTGGGCCGGGAGGAACTGCTCTCCCGCCTCGAACGCGTCCTCACCTCGCGCGGCCGCGCGCTCCTCACCGGCACCACGGGTGTCGGCAAGACCGAGGTCGCGCTCGCGGAGGCGGCCCGGGCGGAGGCCCGCGGCGAAACGGTCCTCTGGCTGCCGACCCTGCCGTCCGACCGTGACATACCGGGCGCGGCCGCCGCCGCCCTCGTCGCCTCGGCGGCGGCGACGGTGACCTGGCCGACCGCTGCGGACCCGGCCGACCCGAGCAGGGCGACCGAAGCCGCCACCTCGGCCACCTCGGCCATCTCGGCCACCTCGGCCAAAGCGACGAAGCCTGCCGGGCCGAAGGCCGCGGCAACGGCGCCTCCGCGCATACCCGCGCCCCGCACCGACCTCGCGTCCGGGGTGTTCGACGGGCTGCCCGGGCCCCAGCGGACCGCGGTCGCCATGCTCTGCCGGGAGGCGCCGCTGCACGAAGGCGGCTGGGACCCGATCGCGCTGCGCCTCGGCATCGCCCAGATCCTGCGGGCCCTCACCGCCCGCGGCCCGGCCCTGCTCGTCGTGGACGGGGTGCAGCACATCGACGCCGACAGCGCCGACCTGCTGCGTTTCGCCCTGCACCTGGCCCCGCCCGCGCTGCGCGTCATCGCCGTCGAGACCCCGGAGGCGTACGGCGCCGAGGACGGCCACGACACCCGGCTCTGGGTGCCGTCGGAGGCCGACATCCTGCTCGTGCCTCCGCTGCAGGCCGACGAGATCGCCGAGCTCCTCATCCACCACCGGCTGCCGTCCCGGATGGCCGGCCGGATCCACAAGGCGAGCGGCGGCAACCCGCGCCTCGCGCTCGCCGTGGGCCGCTCGCTGGCCGACGCCCGCACCCCCGTCCACCACGCCGAGGCACTGACCCTGTCCGGCCGGGCCCGCGACCTGGCCCGGCAGCTGCTGCGCGCGGCGCCGCCCGCCGTACGGGAGACGCTGCTGCTGGCCGCCCTCGCGCTGCGTCCCACGGCGGCGCTGATCCGCCGGGCCGGGCGGCCCAACGCGGAGGCGGACCTCGCCGCCGCCGAGCGGGCCGACCTGGTGTCGCTCGCCGAGGACGGCACGGTCGCCTTCACCGCCGGGCTGCTCCCCTCGACGCTCGTCCACGACGCCTGCTGGGCCGAGCGCAGCGCCGGGCACGCCGCGCTGGCCGGGGTGGTGGACGACTCGGTCGAGGCGGTACGGCACCGGGCGCTGGCCACCGACATCCCCGACGAGGCCCTGGCCGCCGAGGTCGCCGCGGCGGCCGATCTGGCACGCCGGCGCGGCAACAGCGCGCTCGCCGCCGAACTGGCGCTGCTCGCCGCCGAGTCGACCCCGGTCCAGCACGCCGAGCAGCGGATCACGCGGCTGGTGGACGCGGCCGAGGAGGCCGCCCGCGCAGCCCGCGCCGACCTCGCGATGCGGGCCGCCACCGATCTGCTGGCCCGTGACGCGGCCCCGTCCGACCGGGTACGGGCCCGGCTCGCCGTCCTGGACACCGCCGGCCAGGGGCTGACCGGACTCGACGAGATGTACGTGCACGCGATGGAGGACTCCGAGGGCGACACCGCACTGCGGGCGGGGGTACTCCTGCGACTGGCCGTCAAATACGTGCTGGCGGACGGGGATCCGCTGCGCTCGCATGCGGCCGCGGTCGAATCCGCCGCGCTGGCCGCCTCGGTGGGCGATCCACGGACGGCCGCCCAGGCCCTGACCGTACAGGCGCGGATGGACCGGGCGCTCGGGGCGTCGGACGCGGAATCGGTCCTGGCGCAGGCGCGCGGCCTGGAGATGGCCGAGCGCCCGCTCGGAATCCGTAACGCGGCACAGATCCTGACGATCCGTCACGCACTCTTCGACGACCGGCTCACCGACGCCCGCGACCAGGTGAACGCCCTGCTTCCGCTGGTGCAGCGGCGTGGCTCGGTGGAGGACACGATCGAGCTGTTCTCCACGCTCGCCGCGATCGAGTCCCGGATCGGGGCCTGCCCCGCGGCGCTCGTGCACGCGGGCCAGTCGCTCGCGCTGACCTTGGAGGCGGGCCTCTCCCCCGGCCCCGCCTGGTACACGCTGGCGCTCGCGGAGACGGCCGGCGGCAGCTTCGCCCGGGCCGCGAGCTACGCCCGGCGCAGCGTCCAGGCCTCGGAGGAGGAGGGCGACCGGGTCTTCCTCTCCCGCAGCCTCTACGCCCTGGGGCGGGTACAGCTGGTCAACGGCGATGTCGCCTCGGCCCTGGAGACACTGCGCCGGGTGCAGGCCAACGAGCGGGCGCAGTCGACCGTCGACCCGTCGATGCTCCGCTGGCACGAGGAGCTGGCGGAGGCCCTGCTCGCCAACGACGCCGCCCAGGAGGGCGTGGACCTCCTGGCGGAGGTGCGGCCGGCGGCCGAGGAGCTGGGCCGTACGACCGTACTCCTGGGCTGCGACCGGGCGTACGCCCTGCACCTCGCCGGGTGCGGGCGGCCGGACGAGGCGGCGGAGCTGCTCACCGTCACCGCCGAGCGGTTCGCCGAGGCGGGGCTGCCGCTGGAGCACGGGCGGGCGCTGGTCTCGCTGGCCCGGGTGGAGCGGCGGCGCCGGCGCAGGTCGGCGGCGCAGAGCGCGCTCCAGGCGGCGGCGACGGTGTTCGAGCGGGCCGGGGCGGCCCCCTGGCTGGCGCTGACGAGCGAGACCCCGGCCGGGGAGGACGCGCTGCCCGCGCTCTCCTCGCTCACCGACGCCGAGCTGCGGCTGGCCCATCTGGTGGGGCAGGGCGCCAGCAACCAGGAGGCGGCGGCCAAGCTGTATCTGAGCGTGAAGACGGTCGAGGCGCGCCTCACCCGGATCTACCAGAAGCTCGACGTCCGCTCCCGCGCCCAGCTGGCGACGGCCCTCCGCGGCTGAGCCGGGCGGAGGCGGCCGGGCGGAGGCTGAGCCGGGCGACGGCGGCCGGGCGGAGGCTGAGCCGGGCGACGGCGGCCGGGCGGAGGCTGAGCCGGGCGACGGCTGATCGAGTGGCCTGCGGGCCAGGTGCCGAGCGCGACCCTTCACGTTGCGGTACGTACTCCGTATGGAACCGACCGATCCCCCGCCGTCTCCGCCGCACCCGCGCGCGGGCGGCCAGCGCCATGACTCGTTCGACGACCGTACGGGTTACGACGAGGACTTCCTGGGCCCGACCGTGCCGCTGCCGCTGCCCGTGCGCCCCACGGTGGAGACGGTGATCCTGCCGTACACCCATTTCACGGTGGTCTTCCGGCCGGACCGGCGGCTCGCGGCCTCGGCCGCCGTCTGTATCGAGGGCGGGCTGCGGGCCGAGGACGTCCCCCATGTCGACGGGGTCGACGGTGCCGACGGCTGGGAGTTCGACGGGCGACTGCCCGAGGAGCAGCAGGCCGGCACCGACGTCTACCGGAACAACAGTCTGGTCCGGGGCCATCTGGTGGGCCGGCTCGACCCGGTGTGGGGCGCGGCGGCGGTCGCGGCCCGGGCGGGCACCGACACGTACCACTACCCGAACGCGGCGCCGCAGTCGGACGTGTTCAACCAGGGCAAGCAGCTCTGGCAGGGCCTGGAGACCCATCTCCTGGGCCACGCACCCGAGTTCGACCGGCGTCTGACGGTGCTCACGGGTCCGGTGCTGCACGACTCCGACCCGCCCTACCGGGGTATCCAATTGCCGCTGCGCTTCTGGAAGGTGGTCGCCTCGATGCAGGACGGGGCGCTCGCATCGACCGCGTACATCCTCGACCAGAGCCCGGAGCTGAGCCGTGACGCGGAGCGGGCACTCGCCGGGGCCAAGCCGGGCGCGCCGCCGCCGCTCGGCCCGTTCCGTACGTACCAGGTGCCGGTCTCGGACGTCGCGGAGCTGACCGAGCTGGAGTTCGGCCCGCTGCCGGACGTCGACCTGATGCCACCGTTCCGTACACCGGAGGACCGCTGGCGGCGCCTCGAGTCGTTCGACGACATCGTCATGCAGGACTGACGTGCCGGAGCCGGCGCGGGGCGAGCCGACGCCTGGCTCCGTTCCGCCGCGTCGCCCCCCTCCCTCACCTCGCTGAACTCCCTTCCCCTGTGGCAGAGTCGGGCCGGTGCGACGGGGTGCGGGGGCGTAGGGATGCGGGGCGGAGGGATGCGGGGCGGAGGGGGCGGTGTGGCGCGGGTGATCGACGGCCGGTTCGAGCTGGTGACTCGGCTCGGCGGCGGCGGGATGGGGCTGGTGTGTCAGGCCCGGGATCTGATGCTGCGCCGCGACGTGGCGCTGAAGGAGGTACGGCCGCCTGATCCGGCGCTCGCCGAGTACGACCCGGCGGGCGCCCGCGACCTGCGCGCCCGGGTCCTGCGCGAGGCCAGGGCGCTCGCCCGGGTCGCCCATCCGAATGTGGTGACGATCCATCACATCGCGGACGGTGGCGAGGAGTCGTTCCCCTGGCTCGTGATGGAACTGGTCACCGGGGGCTCCCTCCAGGACCGGCTCGACCGGGGGCGGCTCACGCCCGGCGAGGCCGCCACGCTCGGGCGGGGGATCCTGGCCGGGCTGGGCGCCGCGCACGCGGCGGGCGTCCAGCACCGGGACATCAAGCCGGCGAACGTCCTGCTGCGCCCGGACGGGGCGCCGGTCCTCACGGACTTCGGCATCGCGGCGATCCACGGCTCGACCGCCCTCACCGCCGCCGGCTCCCTCATCGGCACCCCCGAGTTCATGGCGCCCGAACGCGTCGGCGGCGAGGAGGGCGGCCCGGCCGCCGACCTCTGGTCGCTGGCGATGACCCTGTACGTCGCCGTGGAGGGACACCACCCGCTGCGCCGGGGCGGCACGCCGGCCACGCTCGCGGCCGTCCTCGGGAGGACGTGCCGCCGCCGCGCGAGGCGGGGCCACTGGCCGGGGCGCTGACAGCCGTCCTCGTACGGGACCCGGAAGCCCGGCCGGACACGGACACGCTCGACCGGCTGCTCGCGGAGGCGGAGAGCGCGGAGAGAGTTCCGGAGCCGGCGGACGGGGAACCTTCCGACGCTCGGCCGGAGGATCCCGACACCTCGACCTCGTACCGGATCGCGCCACCGGCACCGGCCCCGGCGCCCCGCCGTGTTCGGAAGACCTGGCTCGCGGCGGTCGGGGCGGTGGCGCTGACCGGCGTACTGGCCTGGACGTTGTGGCCCGACGGCGGCGCGGACGGCCAGGCGGGCGACAAACCCTCCGTGTCCCCCTCGGCCTCCACCTCTTCCCTATCACCCAGCACCTCCCGTACGCCCTCGCTCACGGTCGGGTTCAGGTTCCAGCCCGGCTTCGGTGGGCGACAGCCGGACGGGACCATCACCGGCCTGGACGCGGACGTCGCGAGGTACCTCGCCCGCGCCCTCGGCCATGACTCTGCCGACATCGCCTGGAAGGAGGTCACGAGCGTCGACCGGGAGCGACTCCTCTCCAGCGGTGAGGTCGACCTCGTCGTGGCGGCCTACGCGATGACGGACCGGCGCGCGGAGCAGGTCGACTTCGTCGGCCCGTACCTCACGGCCCACCAGGACGTCCTGCTCCGCGCCGACGATACGGCCGTCACCCGGGAGGCCGATCTGCGCGACAAGAGCGTGTGCTCGGCCACGGGGTCCGGCTCTGCGGAGAACGCCCTGGCGAAGATCCGCACGTGGGCGTCCGTGAAGGGGCGCTACACGTACGAGCAGTGCGTGGAGGACCTGGCCTCCGGCGCGGTCGACGCCGTCACCACGGACAACGCGCTTCTCGCGGGATACGCCGCACAGGACCCGTACCGGGGGAAGTTCAAACTCGCGGGTTTCCGGTGGAGCGACGAGCGCTACGGCGTGGGCCTGCCGAAGGGCAGCCCCCTGCGGGCGCGGATCGAGGCGGCGCTGAAGGCCATGGTGGCGGACGGCTCGTGGGCGGCGGCCGTGGAGAAGAACCTCCCGCTGCTCCGCACGACGCATTCCGGCGGGTCGCCGACCGGGTGAGGGAGATCTTTCCGTGGCGGGCATAGCTTCGATTGCGGAACGTCAGCCACGTCAGCGACACCCTCGGAGTGACCTCACCATGGCCAAGATCCTTTTTGTGATGACCGGCGCCGACCACTGGACCCTCGCCGACGGCACCAAGCACCCCACCGGCTTCTGGGCCGAGGAGGCCGTCGCCCCGTACGAGGCGTTCAAGGCCGCCGGGCACGAGATCGTCGTCGCGACCCCCGGCGGGGTCGTCCCGACCGTCGACCGGGGCAGCCTCGCGCCGGAGTTCAACGGCGGCCAGGAGGGCGCCGACCGGGTCGCCGCCACCCTCGCGTCGATCACCGAGCTCGGGCAGCCGATCGCCCTGAAGGACGTACGCCTCGACGACTACGCGGCCGTCTTCTACCCCGGCGGCCACGGTCCGATGGAGGACCTCGCCGTCGACCCGGTGTCCGGACGGCTCCTCGTCGACGCCCTCGCCTCGGGCCGGCCGCTGGCCGTCGTGTGCCACGCCCCGGCCGCGATGCTGGCCGCCACGAAGGAGGACGGTACGAACGCCTTCGCGGGGTACAAGGTCACCGCGTTCACCAACGCCGAGGAGGCGCAGGCGGGCTTGGCCGACAAGGCCAGGTGGCTCCTGGAGACCCGTCTGGTCGAGGCAGGCATCGACGTCCAGGTCGGCGAGCCGTGGGCCCCGCACGTGGTCGTCGACCGCAACCTCCTCACCGGCCAGAACCCGTCCTCCGCCGCCCCGCTCGCCGCCGAACTGGTGAAGAAGCTGGCCTGATCCGTAGCCCCCCTTTGCCGCGCGGCGTCGCGCCCACGCCGTACGCCCAGGATCTGTCGGCGCGGGTCGCCGACCCGCGCCGACGCCCTGCTTGAGGTGACCGGTCAGGATCCGGCGGCGAAAGCCCCTGCCGCCCCGGTCTTGGCCGACCGCCTCGGCGCGGCCGGGTCGCCACCGAGGGCCCGGCGGCCGGGCGTTCCCGCCAACCCGCACGTCACCGTGGTCGAGGTTCGGCTCCTCGCCCTGGGACCGACCTGGTAGGACCCCGTCACTCGGCGTCCCCCGCCGCCTCCCGTGCTATGCGGTCGAACTGCGCGCCCATCGCCTCGGCGAGTGCCTGGGCGGCGGACAACGGTCGGACCATCACCATGAAGTCGTCGATCCGCCCGTCCTCGTCGAAGTGGAGGAAGTCGCAGCCCTGGATCTGACGGCCGTTCACGGCCGCGGTGAAGACGAGGGCGTGGTCTCGGCCGTCGGGGTTGGCGATCTCGCGCTCGTAGGCGAAGTCCTCGAAGACGCGGGTCACGCCCCGGATGATGGCGGCGGTGATCGCCTTGCCCGCGTACGGCTTGAAGGCCACGGGGCTGGTGAAGACGACGTCCTCGGCCAGCAGCGCCTCGATGGCGGCCGCGTCACGGTTCTCGACGGCCTTGCGGAACGGGTGCATGAACCCTCGCAATACTCAATTAATTGAATAGGTTGGGAGGAGGCTATGGCCGGGACGGGACACTGTCCAGCCCGGGACCGAGCGTCACGGCGCCGCGTAGCAGCAGCGTCACGGAGTCAGGACGACCTTGCCGTTCACCGTGCCCGACTCGGCGAGCCGCAGCGCCTCGGCGACCTGACTCAGCGGGAGTTCGGCCGCTATCCGGGCCCTGACATCGCCGCGCCGCATCGCCTCGAAGACCTGACCGAGGTCGGTACGCAGACGGCTCCGGAAGCGGTCCGCGGCGAAGGCCCGGCCACCCCAGACGTTGTAGAAATACGCGCTACGGCCGTTGGGCAGCACGTGCCACACCCACACCCGGCCGAGGATCTTGAGGACCGGCCACTGCTTCGAGCCCGAGTCGTCACGGGTGGCGGCGCTGCCGTAGCGGTGATCCCGTTGACGACGGCGGTCTCCGCCTCGGCGGCCCCGAGACCCTCCGGCACGGGAACGACGTCCGCCGCGTCGAGCACGACGTGGCTGGCCCAGCCGCCGGTCTTGGTCAGCGCGGCCACCCGGGTGCCGAGCAGCTCCGGACCGACCCCGGCCCCCACGGCGGCGACCGTGCCCACCAGGTCGTACCCGGGGACGAACGGGAACGGCGGCTGGTCGTAGTACCGGCCCCGCCGCATCTGCTGCTCCGCGAAGGAGACCCCGGTCGCCTCCATGGCGACCATCCGAGATCATGGGCGCGCTGCTCCGGGCCGGCGAGGCGGCGGGCGCGGGCGACCCCTTCGCCACGGCGATGGCCTTCTGGACCCGGCTCCACGGGTGCTCTCGCTCGAACTCGCGGGCCACTTCACGGGGATGGAGAGAGTCGTCGCGGAGGCCCTGTTCGAGCACGAGATCGCGACCCTCGCGCCGTAGAGCGCTCGATAGGGTGATGTTCGGGGGTCCGTTTTCGCACCTCAGTCCGGCGCCAGCACGTCCATGGGGGTTTCCCGTGCCCGTTCCACGCATGAGCAACACACCGCTCCCCGGCATCGGGGTCCGCTACGACCTGACCACCCGCGAGCACCGCCGTCTCTCGGTGATAGCCCACCGGGACGGCAGCCGGACCCTCAACGCATACCGGCGCGACGACCCGGACGAATGCGCGCTTTCGGCGAAGCTGACCGCGAAGGAGGCGGAGGCGCTGATCGACGCGCTCATGCCCTCGCACCACAGCCCCAATCTGCTCTCCACCACGGACCTGGGGCTGGTCGCCGAGCGGATCGAGCTGTCGGCGCACTCGCAGTGGAACGGGCGGGTGCTGGGCGAGACCCGGATGCGCACGGAGACGGGCGCCTCCATCGTCGCCGTACTGCGGCGGGCCGACGCGATACCGTCGCCCGCCCCGGACTTCCGGCTGGCCGGCGGCGACACCCTCATCGTGATCGGCACCCGCGAGGGCGTCGAGGCGGCCGCCGCGATCCTCGGCCGGGAGTGAAGGTCATGCACTCCTCCGCCGTCTTCCTGATCGAGTTCGGCGCGATCATCCTCGCCCTGGGCCTGCTCGGCCGGCTCGCCGGACGCTTCCAGTTCTCCCCGATACCCCTCTATCTGCTCGCCGGTCTCGCGTTCGGCGAGGGCGGCCTGCTCCCGCTGGGCACCAGCGAGGAGTTCGTCGCGATCGGCGCCGAGATCGGCGTCATCCTGCTGCTGTTGATGCTCGGACTCGAGTACACCGCCAGTGACCTGGTGACCAACCTCAAGACCCAATACCCGGCGGGACTCGTCGACTTCACCCTCAACGCACTGCCCGGTGCGGGAATGGCGCTGCTCCTCGGCTGGGGTCCGGTCGCCGCCGTCGTCCTGGCCGGCGTCACCTGGATATCCTCCTCCGGCGTCATCGCCAAGGTGATGGGCGACCTCGGCCGCCTCGGCAACCGCGAGACCCCGGCCATCCTGAGCATCCTGGTCCTGGAAGACCTCGCCATGGCGGTCTACCTGCCGATCGTCACCGCCCTGCTCGCCGGGGTGAGTCTGGCCGCCGGCAGCCTCACCCTCGCCATCGCGCTCGGTGTGGCGGGCACGGTCCTCTTCGTCGCCGTCCGCTACGGACGGGTCATCTCGCGCTTCGTCTCCAGCGACGACCCGGAGAAACTCCTCCTCGTCGTGCTCGGCCTGACCCTGCTGGTCGCCGGCATCGCCCAGCAGCTCCAGGTCTCCGCCGCCGTCGGCGCCTTCCTCGTCGGCATCGCCCTCTCGGGCGAGGTCGCGGAAGGCGCGCACAATCTGCTCAGCCCGCTGCGGGACCTGTTCGCCGCGGTGTTCTTCGTCTTCTTCGGGCTGCACACCGACCCGGCGAGCATCCCGCCGGTGATCCTGCCCGCGCTCGCCCTCGCCGTCGTCACGGCTGCGACGAAGATCGCCACGGGCTACTGGGCCGCCCGCCGGGCCGGGATCTCGGTCAAGGGCCGCTGGCGGGCCGGCGGCACCCTGGTCGCCCGGGGCGAGTTCTCCATCGTCATCGCGGGTCTCGCCGTCACCGCCGGTGTCGAACCGGCCCTCGGTCCGCTCGCGACGGCCTACGTCCTCGTGCTCGTCGTCCTCGGCCCGCTCACCGCCCGCTACACCGAACCGATCGCCACCGCTCTGACCGGCCGCCTCCGCAAAGCGCCCGCTTCCACTGCCGCCCCCACTCCCACCCCCACTCCCGCCCCGGCGACACCGGTCGAGGCACCGCCGGAGGAGACCTTGGAACCCGTGGACGACGGCACAGCCGGGCGGACGTGAGCTGATCGACAGGGGTGTCTCAAGTCACCATCCGTACGGTGGAATTCCCCTGTCACCGCTCTGAGCTGCCCCTTAGGGTGGTCGGTGCAGCTGGTTCGCCCCCGTCAGCCGGACGGGACGCGTCGTAAGAGGGAACCCGGTGGGAATCCGGGACTGCCCCGCAGCGGTGAGCGTGAACGACCGCCGTCATACGCACTGGACCCGTACGGGTCTGGGAAGCGACGGCCAGTAGGTGTCCTCCCCGAGAGGACGTGCCCGCGAGTCCGAAGACCTGCCATCTGCCCGCGTACGGACCATTCGTACGCGGACATTCCGGTGACCTCGAGGGCGGGTCGGCGACCATACCGAACGGCGGCCGCACCTCCCGTGCGCCCGTACCGTCCGGTTCGTCACCCCTTCGCGCCCTCGTCCCGTCGCCGGGATCCAGGGATTCATCTCGCGAAGGAGATTCTCCGTGACCACCAAGCCCGCAGCCGCGGCAGCACGCGCCACCGTGTACGGCTACCCCCGGCAGGGACAGCACCGGGAGCTGAAGAAGGCGATCGAGGGGTACTGGAAGGGCCGCGTCACCGCCGACGCCCTCCGGGCCACCACCGCCGAACTGCGCCGCACCCACTGGCTTCGACTCGCCGAGGCCGGCATCCACGAGGTGCCGACCGGCGACTTCTCGCTCTACGACCACGTCCTCGACACCACCGTCATGGTCGGCGCGATCCCCGAGCGGCACCGGGACGCCGTCGCCGCCGGGCCGCTCGACGGCCTCTTCGCCATGGCGCGCGGCACGCAGGACGTCGCGCCGCTGGAGATGACCAAGTGGTTCGACACCAACTACCACTACCTGGTCCCGGAGTTGGGACCTGACACGGTCTTCACCGCCGACTCCGGGAAGCAGGTCGGAGAGCTGGCGGAGGCCCTCTCCCTCGGCCTGACGGCCCGCCCGGTCCTCGTCGGCCCCGTCACCTACCTGCTGCTCGCCAAGCCCGCGCCCGGGGTGGCCGCCGACTTCGACCCGCTGACGCTGCTCGACCGGCTGCTGCCGGTGTACGCCGAGGTCCTCGCCGACCTGAGGGCCGCCGGCGCCACGTGGGTCCAGCTGGACGAACCGGCCCTGGTGCAGGACCGCACCCCGGCCGAGCTGAACGCCGCCGCCCGCGCCTACCGCGACCTCGGCGGCCTGGCGGACCGGCCGAAGCTGCTGGTCGCCTCGTACTTCGACCGGCTGGGCGAGGCCCTGCCGGTGCTGGCCAAGGCGCCGGTCGAGGGCCTCGCACTCGACTTCACCGGCTCCGCCGCCGCCAACCTCGACGGCCTCGCCGCCGTCGGCGGGCTGCCCGGCAAGCGGCTGGTCGCCGGGGTGGTCGACGGCCGCAACATCTGGGTCAACGATCTGACGAAGTCCCTCACGACCCTCGGCACCCTGCTCGGTCTCGCCGACCGGGTCGACGTGTCGGCGTCCTGCTCCCTGCTGCACGTTCCCCTCGACGCCACCGCCGAACGGGACATCGACCCGCAGATCCTGCGCTGGCTCGCCTTCGCCCGGCAGAAGACCGCCGAGATCGTCACCCTCGCCAAGGGCCTGGCCCACGGCACCTCCGCGATCACCGCCGAGCTGGCCGCCAACCGGGCCGACCTCGCCTCCCGCGCGGAGTCGCCGCTCACCCGCGATCCGGCCGTGCGCGCCCGTACCGGCGCCGTCTCCGCCGCCGACGCCCGCCGCTCCCAGCCGTACGCCGAGCGGGCGGTGGCCCAGCACGCCCACCTCGGCCTGCCCCTGCTGCCGACGACCACCATCGGGTCGTTCCCGCAGACCACCGAACTGCGCACCGCCCGCGCCGACCTGCGCGCGAGCCGGATCGACACGGCCGGGTACGAGGAGCGGGTCAAGGCCGAGATCCAGGAGGTGATCGCCTTCCAGGAGAAGACCGGCCTGGACGTCCTGGTGCACGGCGAGCCCGAACGCAACGACATGGTGCAGTACTTCGCCGAGCAGCTGACCGGCTACCTCGCCACCCAGCACGGCTGGGTCCAGTCCTACGGCACCCGGTACGTCCGCCCGCCGATCCTGGCCGGTGACATCTCCCGCCCCACGCCGATGACGGTGCGCTGGACGACGTACGCGCAGTCCCTCACCCACCGCCCGGTCAAGGGCATGCTCACGGGCCCGGTCACCATGCTCGCCTGGTCCTTCGTCCGGGACGACCAGCCGCTCGGCGAGACCGCCCGGCAGGTCGCGCTCGCCCTGCGCGACGAGGTGGACGACCTGGAGGCGGCGGGCACGTCGGTCATCCAGGTCGACGAGCCCGCGCTGCGGGAGACCCTTCCGCTCCGCCGGGCTGACCACCCGGAGTACCTGGCGTGGGCGACGGAGGCGTTCCGGCTCAGCACCGGCGGGGTCCGGCCGGACACCCAGATCCACACGCACATGTGCTACGCGGAGTTCGGTGACATCGTCCGGGCCATCGACGACCTCGACGCGGACGTGATCAGCCTGGAGGCCGCCCGCTCGCACATGCAGGTCGCCCGCGAGCTGGCCGCGCACGGCTACCCGCGCGAGGCCGGCCCCGGGGTGTACGACATCCACTCCCCGCGCGTCCCGAGCGCCGAGGAGGCGGCCGAGCTGCTCCGTACAGGACTGAAGGCCATCCCCGCCGAGCGGCTCTGGGTCAACCCCGACTGCGGTCTGAAGACCCGGGGCTGGCCGGAGACCCGCGCCTCGCTGGAGAACCTGGTCGCGGCGGCCCGCACGGTACGGAGCGAGCTGCCGGCGTCCTGACGCCTCGGGCGAGCCACTCAGGGGTCGGGGCGCGTACGGGTGCCCCGGCCCTCCGGGTCTGTCCGATTCATGCGCGCACCCCGGCGGCTCCCTTCCTAGTCCGGATTCCGCCGGGGCTTCAAGACCTTCCCGGAGAGGGCAAGGTCACAGCCGTGCGCACTGCTGTCATTTGAGCGAGCTGACCTAACATCCGAGCATGACAGTCCTTCCCGACGACGGGCTCGCCCTCGCCGCCGAATTCCCCGACACCTCCCGTGAACAGTGGCAGCACCTGGTGGCCGGTGTGCTGCGCAAGTCGGGGAAGGACGTCGAGGGTCCGGCAGCCGAGGACGCCCTGTCCACCGCCCTTGAGGACGGGCTCCGCGTCCATCCCCTCTATGCGGCCGACGACACCGCCCCGGAGCCCGGCCTTCCCGGCTTCGCCCCCTTCGTACGGTCCGGCCGGGCCGAGGGGAACACCCTCGGCGGCTGGGACGTACGCCAGCGGCACACCACCGACGTCGCCGGGACGGTCCTCGCCGACCTGGAGAACGGCGTCACCTCCCTCTGGCTGGTCGTCGGCGAGGGCGGCATCCCGGTCGCGCGGCTCGGCCAGGTCCTCGACGGGGTCTACCTCGACCTCGCGCCCGTCGTCCTCGACGCGGGGCAGGACGTCGAGGGGGCGGCGCGGGAGCTGCTGCGGCTGTACGAGGAGCGGGGCGTCGCCCCGGAGGCGGCGCGCGGCAACCTCGGCGCCGATCCCCTCGGTTTCGAGGCCCGTACCGGCCGGTCGTACGACTTCTCCCCCGTCGCCGGGCTCGCGCGCCGCTGCGTCGAGGAGTACCCGGGGCTGCGGGCGCTGACCGTGGACACGCTGCCGTACCACGAGGCCGGCGGCTCGGCCGCGCAGGAGCTGGGCTGCTCGCTGGCGACCGGCGTCGGGTATCTCCGTAAGCTCACGGAGGCGGGTCTGAGCATCGAACAGGCCCTCGGGCAGCTGGAGTTCCGCTACGCGGCCACCGCCGACCAGTTCCTCACCATCGCCAAGCTCCGCGCCGCCCGCAGGCTCTGGGCCCGGGTGGCCGAGGTCAGCGGGGCGAGCGGCAGTACGAGTGGCGGCGCGGGCGCACAGCGCCAACACGCCGTCACCTCACCGGTGATGATGTCCCGCCGGGACCCCTGGGTGAACATGCTCCGCACGACCGTGGCCACCCTGGCCGCCGGGGTCGGCGGCGCCGACTCCGTCACCGTACTGCCGTTCGACCACGCGCTCGGCCTGCCGGACGCGTTCGCGCGGCGCATCGCCCGCAACACCTCGACGATCCTCATCGAGGAGTCGCACCTCGCCCGGGTGATCGACCCGGCGGGCGGCTCCTGGTACGTGGAGCGGCTGACGGACGAACTCGCCCACGCGGGCTGGGAGTTCTTCCGTACGATCGAGCGCGCCGGTGGACAGGAGGCCGCGCTGCGGTCCGGGATGATCGGCGATCGGCTCGCCGAGACCTGGGCGGCGCGCAGCGCCAAGCTCGCCAAGCGGCGCGAACCCGTCACCGGCGTCAGCGAGTTCCCGAACCTCGCCGAGAAACCCGTCGTCCGCGAGCCCGCGCCCGAGCCGCCGTCCGGCGGGCTTCCCCGGGTGCGTCGCGACGACGCGTTCGAGGAGCTGCGCGCCCGCTCCGACGCCCATCTCGCCGCGACCGGCGCCCGGCCGCGCATCTACCTGGCCACGCTCGGCCCCGCCGCCGCGCACACCGCGCGGGCCACCTTCGCCGCCAACCTCTTCCAGGCGGGCGGCATCGAGGCCGTCACGGAAGGCAGCTTCGAGGAGAGCGGGGCGAGCGAGGCGTGCCTCTGCTCCAGCGACGCGCTCTACGAGGAGCAGGCGGAGGACCGCGCGCGCGAGCTCGCCGCAGCGGGCGCGGGGCATGTGCTCCTCGCGGGCCGGCCCGGGCCGTACGCGGGTGTCGACACCTATGTCTTCGCGGGCTGCGACACGGTCGCCGTGCTCGCCGCCACCCTTGACCGGATGGGAGTGTCCTGATGTCCGTCCCCGACTTCTCCGGGATCGAGCTGGGTACCCCGGCCGCCGACGGAAGCGCCGACGAGTGGCGTACGGCGGTGAAGAAGGCCGCCGGCGGTGACGATCTGCTCTGGGAGACCCCGGAGGGCATCGCGGTCAAGCCGCTGTACACCGGGCAGGACCTGGAGGGCCTCGACTTCCTGGGGACGCACCCGGGCATGGCGCCGTACCTGCGCGGCCCGTACCCGACGATGTACGTCAACCAGCCCTGGACGATCCGTCAGTACGCGGGCTTCTCCACGGCCGAGGAGTCCAACGCGTTCTACCGGCGCAATCTGGCGGCCGGTCAGAAAGGCCTGTCCGTCGCCTTCGACCTGCCCACGCACCGGGGTTACGACAGCGACCACCCGCGCGTGACCGGTGACGTCGGCATGGCGGGCGTGGCGATCGACTCGATCTACGACATGCGCCAGCTCTTCGACGGCATCCCGCTGGACAAGATGACCGTGTCGATGACGATGAACGGCGCAGTGCTGCCGGTCCTCGCGCTGTACATCGTCGCGGCGGAGGAACAGGGCGTACCGCCCGAGAAGTTGGCCGGGACCATCCAGAACGACATCCTCAAGGAGTTCATGGTCCGCAACACCTACATCTATCCGCCGAAGCCGTCGATGCGGATCATCTCCGACATCTTCGCCTTCACCTCGCAGCGGATGCCGCGCTACAACTCGATCTCCATCTCGGGCTACCACATCCAGGAGGCGGGCGCGACAGCCGACCTGGAGCTGGCGTACACCCTCGCCGACGGCGTGGAGTACATCCGGGCCGGGCGCGAAGCGGGCCTGGACGTCGACGCGTTCGCGCCGCGACTCTCCTTCTTCTGGGCGATCGGCATGAACTTCTTCATGGAGATCGCCAAGATGCGGGCGGCCAGGCTGCTGTGGGCCAAGCTGGTGAAGCAGTTCGATCCGCAGAACGCCAAGTCGCTCTCCCTGCGCACCCATTCGCAGACCTCCGGCTGGTCGCTGACCGCGCAGGACGTCTTCAACAACGTGACGCGGACGTGTGTCGAGGCGATGGCGGCGACCCAGGGCCACACCCAGTCGCTGCACACCAACGCCCTCGACGAGGCGCTCGCCCTGCCGACCGACTTCTCGGCGCGGATCGCCCGCAACACCCAGCTGCTCATCCAGCAGGAGTCCGGCACGACCCGGTCCATCGACCCCTGGGGCGGCAGCGCGTACGTCGAGAAGCTGACGTACGACCTGGCCCGCCGCGCCTGGAAGCACATCCAGGAGGTCGAGCGGGCGGGCGGCATGGCACAGGCCATCGACGCCGGCATCCCCAAGCTGCGCGTGGAGGAGGCCGCCGCCCGTACCCAGGCGCGCATCGACTCCGGGCGCCAGCCGGTGATCGGTGTGAACAAGTACCGGGTGGACTCCGACGAGCAGATCGACGTGCTCAAGGTCGACAACTCCTCCGTACGCACCCAGCAGATCGCCAAGTTGCGGCGGCTGCGTGAGGAGCGGGACGAGACGGCGTGCCGGGACGCGCTGGACGCGCTCACCCGGGCGGCGGGCGGCGAGGGCAACCTGCTGGAGCTGGCGGTGCGCGCGGCCCGCGCGAAGGCGACGGTCGGCGAGATTTCCGACGCCCTGGAGAAGGTGTACGGGCGGCACGCGAGCCAGATCCGTACGATCTCCGGTGTGTACCGCACCGAAGCCGGCGAGTCCCCGTCCGTCGAACGCACCCGCACCCTGGTCGACGCCTTCGCCGAGGCCGAGGGCCGCCGACCGCGCATCCTGGTGGCCAAGATGGGCCAGGACGGGCACGACCGCGGCCAGAAGGTGATCGCCACCGCCTTCGCCGACCTGGGCTTCGACGTCGACGTCGGCCCGCTGTTCCAGACCCCGGGCGAGGTCGCGCGGCAGGCCGTCGAGGCGGACGTGCACATCGTCGGGGTGTCGTCGCTGGCCGCCGGCCACCTCACGCTCGTACCGGCGCTGCGCGAGGAGCTGGCGGCGGAGGGCCGCGAGGACATCATGATCGTCGTCGGCGGCGTGATCCCGCCGCAGGACGTGCCGACCCTCCTGGAGATGGGCGCCGCCGCCGTGTTCCCGCCCGGGACGGTGATCCCGGACGCGGCCCACGACCTGGTACGGCGACTGTCGGACGGCCTCGGGCACGAGCTGTGATCGACCTCGACGCGTATGTGAAGGGGGTACTCGACGGGAAGCGGGCGATCGTCGCGCGCGCGATCACGCTCGTCGAGTCCACCCGCCCCCAACACCGGTTCCTCGCCCAGCAGTTGCTGACCGAACTGCTGCCGCACAGCGGCAAGGCGCGGCGGATCGGCATCAGCGGCGTGCCGGGCGTGGGCAAGTCCACGTTCATCGACGCCTTCGGCACGATGCTGACCGGCCTGGGCCACCGGGTCGCGGTGCTCGCCGTCGACCCGTCGTCGACGCGGACGGGCGGCTCGATCCTGGGCGACAAGACGCGGATGGAGCGCCTGGCCGTGGACCCGGCGGCCTTCGTCCGGCCCTCGCCGACGGCCGGGACGCTCGGCGGGGTCGCGAAGGCGACGCGCGAGTCGATCCTGGTGATGGAGGCCGCGGGGTACGACGTGATCCTCGTCGAGACCGTGGGCGTGGGCCAGTCCGAGACGACCGTGGCCGAGATGGTCGACTCCTTCCTGCTGCTCACGTTGGCGCGTACGGGCGACCAGCTCCAGGGCATCAAGAAGGGCGTCCTGGAGCTGGCGGACGTGATCGCCGTCAACAAGGCGGACGGCCCGCACGAACGCGACGCCCGCGCCGCCGCGCGCGAACTCTCGGGCGCACTCCGCCTGATGCACGGCGCGGACGCCGCGTGGACCCCACCCGTCCTGCACTGCAGCGCCCGCGAGTCGACGGGCCTCGACACCGTCTGGGAGCGGCTCGAACAGCACCGCACCCTGCTCGACTCGACCGGCCGCCTCACCGCCCGCCGCCGGGACCAGCAGGTCGACTGGACCTGGACGATGGTCCGCGACGAACTCCTCGACCGCCTCCACACCCACCCCGCCGTACGCGCCGCGGCCCCTTCGGTCGAACAACAGCTCAGAGACGGCAAGTTGACCGCCACGACGGCAGCCGAACGCCTCCTGCGCGCCTTCGAACAGCCGACGGACACGGGCGACTGAGCTGAGCCGCTGCTCAGCGACCCGTACGAGCACCCGGCCCGCGCGGCGGAGCCGGCCGACTCGGTCTCGATGGCGGCCCTGCTCCTCCTGGAGCGGGGGTCCTGCCGGCCGCCGACGTCCAACTGGTCGGCGACGGCGGCGGCAAGGCACCACAACTCAGTTCGAGATCACGACGTCGACGGTGGCGGCGGGCAGGGGGATGGCCTCGATGGTCCCCTTCAGGAACTCGACGTTGGTGGCGCCTGCCTTCTCGGCGCTGTTCAGGGCCAGGGCCAGCATCTCGTTGGTCATGTCCAGGCCGTACGCCTTGCCTGTGGGACCGACGCGGGCGGCGGAGAGCAGGACGTCGATACCGCCGCCGCAGCCGAGGTCGAGGACACGCTCGCCCTCGCCGAGGTCGGCGACGGCGAGGGGGTTGCCGCAGCCGAGCGAGGCGGCGACGGCCTCGGCCGGCAGCACGTCCCGATCGGCGGCTCCGTACCGGGTGGAACCGAAGTTCTCGTCGATCTCGACAGCCTGTGGTCCGCAGCAGGCGGTCCCTCCTTCGGCGACCTGGACGGCTGCGGCGGCATAGCGGCGACGGACGGTCTCGCGCAGGTCGGTGGACTGCTCGGTCATGACGACGACTCCCGGCGGACGGGCCGGCCCGCTGGACCAGCCAGGCTGTATCGACGGTTCTCAATGCAAGCTTGCGCCTTGGATCGAACTTCGTCAACATAGAGGCATGTCGAATCAGGAGTTCGTGGTGCTCGGGCGGGAGACGGGCGCAGCCTCCGACGCCGGCGGCGCGTCCGGCACCCCCGACACCGGCGACGGCCTGGCCCGGGTCGGCCGGGCGAACCTGGCGCCGGCCGGGGTGGCGGCGTTCATCGGCGCGGCCTACTGGTTCACCTCGTCCACCTCGTTCGCGAACCCGGCGGTGACCATCGGCCGCGCCTTCACCGACTCCTTCGCCGGCATCGCCCCGGCCTCGGTCACCCCGTTCATCGCCGCGCAACTGATCGGCGCCGCCCGGCCCGGCAGCCGCCGAGTCACCCGGCCTCGAAGCCTCACCCACCGCCGCCCCCACCCGCTGATTCCAGGAGCCCCCAGCCGTGAACCCGCCCCCGCCGCCCCCGCCGCGCCCATCGGTCCTGTTCGTCTGCGTCCACAACGCGGGCCGCTCGCAGATGGCCGCCGCCTTCCTCACCCACCTCGCCGAAGGCCGCGTGGAGGTCCGCTCGGCGGGCTCGGCGCCGGCCGACACCGTGAACCCGACCGCCGTCGCGACGATGGCCGAAGTCGGCATCGACATCTCGGCCGAGACCCCGAAGATCCTCGCCACCGAAGCGGTCCAGGCCTCCGACATCGTCATCACCATGGGCTGCGGCGACACCTGCCCGGTCTTCCCCGGAAAGACCTACCTCGACTGGGAACTCGACGACCCGGCCGGCCAGGGCATCGAGGCCGTCCGCCCGATCCGCGACGCCATCGAGTCCCGCGTCCGCACCCTCCTCGACGAACTCCTCCCCGAACCCCTCCCCCACGCCTGACCACATGCGCAACGACCGAGGGCCGCTTCAGATCACTCTGAAACGGCCCCTCGGCCACGCGCTCACCCCTCAGTCCATGCCCGGACAGAACAGGTTCAGTGCTCGCAGAGGGAGAACTCTCGCTCGTAGAGCTGCTCGTTGTGTTCGGCGACGAAGAACTTGCGTTCCTGCATGAGTTGTTCGCGGTAGCTCTTCGCCTGTTCAAGCGTCATGGTCGAGGTGTCGGACCACGGTTGCTGCGGCGGCACATCGGATGTCGAGACGATCTTCTCCGACGGGTCGACCAGGAAGAACGCAAGAATCTTGCGGTGCCCCGGGCGGGTGGGGTCCATGAGGCGGAACGAGCCGACGCGGTGTTGCAGGATGTTCGGGAACGCCAGGCAGCGACCCGCCGGCGTCGACGCCGATCCCAGCACCTGGTTCAGTGCGTCTTCGTTCTCCAGGCCGTAGACCTCACGCATACCGTCGTCGTCGCTCTGTTCGTATTGCGGGTCGTCGAGTGCCGCCCGGAAACTCAGCCGGCTTTCGGTGATGTTCTCGCTGTCCCAGTAGTAGATGCCGGTCGAGACGATCCGCTCGTTCAACATCCCCTCCACATGCCAGGAACCGCCCGGGTACTCGGGCTTCTCCGGGGTGAGATGAACGGTGGCGAGCTTGACGATGACCTGAAGACGGCGGCCGCGCAGGTCGACCCGGACGGATTCATCGGGCGACTCGGGCGGGGTGAAGGCCGGGGCGTCCGGGATGGTCGGGCGGCGGTTCTCCCACCACTCGTCATGGGCCTCTCCCCATGCACTGCGGGCTTCTGCGTAGGCCGCAGCATCGCCGTAGGAAGACCTGTCCGGATACTCCGGTTCCGAGTCGTACCACCCGTAAGGATCGGCCTCGATCCGCAGGGGCCGCGGATGGCGCAGATCGGTGAGCACGTTCTCCCACAGCGGGCGCATGCGCGCGAACAAGTCCGGCAGGACGGAGGCCAGTTCGTGATGAGTCTCGGGGTGGACGTTGTTGACGTACGAACGGAAGGCGACATCGCCGTCGTCACTGACGTCGACTTCCGTGGGCAGCCACTGGAACTTCTCCGAGAACTCGTACTTCGAGTAGCGGTCCGTCGGGTTCTGCCAGGCCCGTTCGGGCGTGCCGCTCGCCTCTCTCACCAGGCAGAACAGTGAGGGATGAACCAGATCCAGCACCTGCCCGTCGGATCCGGGATGCCAGTCCAGTTCTGCTTCGGGGACCTGCTCCAGAACCCGAACCGCCTCGCGCAGCCGGGATCCGAGCTTGTCGTCGACCAGTGTGTCCGACTGCCACACCCCGTCGACGGCGGACACCTCGATGCCGGTTCGTCCGTCCCGCAGCGCGGCGTAGTGCCCGAGTTCGGCGAGCACGTAACGAACCTGCGCTTCGGTGAGACCCTGGGCGACCGCTTCCTGCGTCCACCTGGCGACGATGTCGGGATCGTTGATCTTGTCGAACCACCCGGGCTTCGCCCGAATGTGCGCGCTGCACTGCATCATCTGAACTTCCCGCAGCGTTCGGGGTGTTGCGAACGATATGGAACGGGAAGCGTGAAAGGGCAGCGGGAAAGCAGACAGGCCGGTCAATTCTCGTGATCCCTACAGTCGGTGTGCGGTGGCGGGAAGGATAGCTCAGCAGACTGACACCGCAGCCGTGGTCCCTGTCCGCTGGTGCCGCGTTGCGGAGGCTCAGCGGGTGGAAGCGCTCCTGCCGTCACGCGGTGCGGTAGTTACGGACCGATGTGACCATGTGGTGTCCGGTGAAGGGTTCGAGTGCGCGGACGAGCGGGACGACGCGGTCGCCGACCCCGCCCCGGTCGTGCGACCACACTGCGGCCGGCACGACCCCGGACGCACGAAAGGCCGCCCTCTCCCGGCCGCCACCCCTGACGGCAATCGTCGACGGCGTGCTCAGCTACACGGTGCTGTTCGCCGAATCAGCCGCCGTCCGCAGCAGGCGTATCGTCGCGGAGGCGCGCTGTCTGCGCATCGTACTCGTCCAGGATCCTCCGAAGCTGGTCAAGCGCCTCGGCAGGGATTTCGGACGGAGCGGACTCGGCCACGAATCGAGCTGCGGCCACAAGCGCCGCGAATTCGAAGGCGTGAGCAGTCGCACGCAGAACACCTGGCCGCGCCCACTCGAGTTGCATGCTCAGCCCTTCGACGCGAGGTAGTCCTTGATCTGCCCCAGCTCCTGCGCGAATTCGTCGTAGTCCTCACGCATACCGTTGAGGTAGGCGCTCCAGCCGAGGCTGTTCTTCGCGTAGTGGACGGCTTCCTGAATCTCTGCGTCCGTGGCTCCGAACAGCTTCGCGGCCTCCGTATGGAAGAGCGTGCAGTACCGGCACTTCGTCTCGGAGTGCAGAGCGATCCCGATCAATTCCTTGTACTTGTTCGGGATGAGTGTCTCGCCGAGCTCGATCTTCTTGAATATCTCCCACTCGTAGTCCAGCAGCTCGTCGGGGATCTGGGAGAAGAAATGCGGAACAAGTCCCAGCGTCTCCTTGATCTCCGATTCGACTTCGCCTCGGCTACGGCCGGCCATGATGACCACTCCTCTCAGCCCAGCCGATCGACTGCCCCAATCTCACCGTAGACAGCAAACGTCCTAGTTGCGACCGCTACCGGGTGCACCCGCGGCGCGCCGGCCGTCCGCGCCGAGGAACTCGCCGACCCCATCTCGTGCCGCGAAAGCCTCCCACAGCCCTTGCCGTCCGCCCGCTCGACCTGGTTGTCCTACGCCTGAGCTGGTCCGGGGCCGCCGCGCCGAGACCGGAGGGGGAAGCTGTTCTAGCGTAGAAGGGGACATACACGCCGCAGCCGCGATGGCAGGGACCTTCCACTCGTCCGGCGGGGCCGCCCTCAGGCGATGCGTCCGATCGACAGGTGAGAGCAATGACCAGCACAGCCGGCTCGGTCGGTGACGCAAACCACCAGCACGACGTGATCGTCGTCGGCGCACGCTGTGCGGGCGCACCGACCGCGATGCTTCTGGCCCGTCTGGGTCACCGGGTTCTTCTGGTCGACCGGGCGACATTCCCGAGCGACACGATCTCCATGCATCTGATCCATCCCCCGGACTGGCCGCGCTGGACCGGTGGGGACTGCTGGAGCGGGTCATAGCGACGGGATGTCCACCCATCGACACCTATGCGTTCGACCTCGGGCCGTTCGCGATCGTGGGGTCCCGGCCGGCGAGGGCTTCGACGCCTCGTACGCGCCGCGGCGTACGGTCCTCGACAAGATCCTCGTCGACGCCGCCGCGGAAGATGGTGCCGAGGTGCGCGAGGAGTTCACCGTCGAGGAGCTTCTGTTCGACGGGCCTACGGTGACCGGGGTAAAGGGCCACAGCAAGGACGGCGGTAAAGCCATCGACCACGCCCGAATCACCGTGGGCGCGGACGGACTTCACTCGTCCGTCGCCAGGGCGACCGATGCCGTCGGCTACGCGCAGAAACCGAAGATCAACGCCTACTACTACACGTACTGGGCGGGACTGCCCATGCACGGCACCTTCGAGGCATACGACCGGGGCGACCGCGCCTTCGCCGCGTGGCCCACCAACGAGGGCCTGACCATGGTCATTTGCGGCTGGCCCATGCGTGACTTCGAGGCCAACCGCGGCGACGTCGAAGGCAATTACCACGCCACGCTGGCGCGGGCGCCGGCCTTCGCCGAACGGGTCGCCGAGGCGACCCGGTCCGAGCGATTCGTCGGGACGGCCATCCCGAACTACTTCCGCAAGCCCTACGGACCCGGCTGGGTCCTGGTCGGCGACGCCGGATATCTGAAGGACCCCATCACCGCCCAGGGCATCCTGGATGCCTTCCGGGACGCGGAGCGGTGCACCCGCGCACTCGACGACGTACTCACCGGACACCAGTCCTTCGACGAAGCGATGCAGACCGCCCAGTCAGCCAGGGACGCCCAGGTCACGAGCATGTACGAGTTCACGGCCGAGTTCGCGACGATGGAACCGCCTCCCCCTGAGATGCAGCAACTGCTCCTCGCCGTGTCCCAAAGTCCCTCGGCATGCGACGAGTTCGTCAGAGTCACAGCGGGGATGACCCCGCCCGAGGAGTTCTTCGGTCACATGCAGGACCGGATGAGCCGACAACAGACACCCGACGCAGCCTGACTCACGTATGCAGTTCGTTGCCCCGACTGTCCCGCGAGCCGACCGCCGCCCCCGGAACGGCGGATCCGGGCCACGGAGAGGGCCGCCCGTTTCCTCCCCATTTCCACCGGGCCGATCCCGAGATGGCCCCTTCACCGCTGCCGCGAACCGGCCCCGTATCGGTCGTGCGACCACACCTCGGCCAGCACGACCCCGGACGCACGAAAGGCCGTCCTCTCATGGATGAGAGAACGGCCTCCGACCTGCGTTTCCGCACAGTCGGGACGACAGGATTTGAACCTGCGACCCCTTGACCCCCAGTCAAGTGCGCTACCAAGCTGCGCCACGTCCCGGTGCCCGCCTGACCTGGGGTTTCCCCAGGTCGAACGCGCATGAGAACAATACCGCACTTCCCTGGGTGGTCACGAACCGCTTTGCGCGGTTGACCTCAAGCTTGCTTGAGGTTGCACGGTGGGTGGCATGACGAACACGGACATCGAACGGCTTCACGGCCTCATGGGCCTGATGACCGGTGACGAGAAGCACTCGCCCGCCGCCACCTCCACGCTCGACGCCCTCTGGGTGCTCTACGACCGGGTCCTGCGCGTCTCGCCCGCGACCGCCGACCGGGCGGACCGGGATCGGTTCCTGCTCTCGAAGGGGCACGGGCCGATGGCGTACTACGCCGTGCTCGCCGCCAAGGGGTTCTTCCCCGAGGAGCTCCTCACCGGCTTCGGCTCGTACGACTCGCCCCTCGGGCACCATCCCGACCGGACCCTCGTGCCGGGGGCCGAGATCGGCAGCGGGTCGCTCGGGCACGGGTTGCCGCTCGCCGTGGGGAGCGCCCTCGGACTGCGGGCGCGGGGGCTCACCGAGCCGCGGGTGTGGGTGCTGATCGGCGACGCCGAGCTGGACGAGGGCAGCAATCACGAGGCCATCGCCTACGCCGGCCCCGCCGGCCTGGAGCAGCTGCACACGCTGGTGATCGACAACGGCTCCGCCACATACGGCTGGCCCGGCGGGATCGCCTCCCGGTTCGAGGCCGCCGGATGGTCCGCCGAGACCGTCGACGGCCGGGACCACGACGCGCTGTACGCCGCCTTCACCGCGCCGCACCCCGGCCGGCCGCGTGCCGTCGTCGCCCGTGTCGAGCCCAAGAACGCCTGATCCCCCACACACCACAAGACCCGTCTGAGGAGCCCGTCCCATGGACACGATGCGTGACCGCTTCATCTCCACCACCAGCCGTCTGCTCGACGAGGACCCCCGCCTCTCGCTCGTTCTCGCCGAGATCAGCAGGGACGGCTTCAAGGAGGCCGAGCGGCGCCATCCGGACCGCGTGATCAACGTCGGTATCCGGGAGCAACTGCAGATCGGTGTCGGCGGCGGGCTGGCGCTGGCGGGGATGCGGCCGGTGGTGCACACCTTCGCGAGCTTCCTGGTCGAGCGGCCCTTCGAACAGGTCAAGCTGGACTTCGGCCACCAGGGAGTGGGCGGCGTGCTGGTGAGCGCGGGCGCGTCGTACGACTGGCCCGCCGGCGGCCTGACCCACATGGCGCCCGGAGACGTGGCCCTGCTCGACACCCTGGACGGCTGGACGATCCACGTCCCCGGTCACCCGGACGAGGCGGAGGCCCTGCTGCGGCAGGCCGTCGTGGGCGACGGCCTCGTCTACGTCCGGCTCTCGAACCAGTCCAACGCCGCCGCCCGCCCGGTCTCCACCGGCTCCCCCGGCTCCTTCGGCTTCCGTACCGTCCGCGAGGGGAGCGCCGGCGTCGTCGTCGCCGTCGGGCCCATGCTCGACAACGTCCTCGCGGCGACCGAGGGCCTGGACGTGACCGTCCTCTACGCCACCACCGTCCGCCCGTTCGACGCCGCCGCCCTGCGCCGGGCGGTCGGCGCGGCCCGCCCGGACGTCGTCCTGGTCGAGCCGTACCTCGCCGGTACGTCGACCGCCGCCGCCAACGACGCCCTCGCCGCGCTCCCCCACCGGGTCCTCGGGCTCGGGGTCGCCCGCCGGGAGCTGCGCCGGTACGGCACGCTCGACGAGCACCTGGCGGGGCAGGGCCTCGACCCGGCCGGACTGCGCGAGCGCGTCTCGGCCTTCCTGGACCTCGGCCCCGGTCGGCCCAGCTGACGCGGCAGGGCTGAGACATCCGGCCGATCCAGCCGACCCCGCAGGCTCAGCCGCCCCAGCGCGCTCGGCGGCGCCGACTCAGCGCTCCTCCTCCGACTCCGGCGGTACGCCCACTTCCGGATACTCCGCCGCCAGCCGGCGCGGGGCCGCCTGGCGCCAGGAATCGGCCAGGATGGCGCGCAACTCGTCCTCGTCGTCAAGGGCGCCGATCCGGACACGTATCCAGGCGTAGCCGTCGTCGTGGCCCTCGCGGATGAAGAACTTGGCGGGCTCGGTCGCGAGGAGCTCCGCGCGCTCCTCCTTGGGGCATTTCACCCCGATCGCCTGGTCGTCGTCGTCCAGCGAGGCGGATATCCTGCCGCCGGGGCCCGCCCGGAACGTGGGCATGCCCCAGGCGAGCTTCTCGACCGCCCCGGGCAGCGAGAGTGCGATGCGGCGTACGTCGTCGGCAGTGGCCATACCGCGACCGTACGACCCCCCACTGACAGCCACACTCCCCGAGGAGCGGAGACCCGAGGCCTTCCGGCGCCTGCCTCCCCCTCTGCGCCGAGGCGCGCGCCCGTCACTCCCCGTTACGCGCCCTTACGCCTCCACGCACACCGGTACGCCGCTCACCGCCCCCGCCGCGAGGGTTCGCGCGCACCCGGCCCCGGGATTCCGGCTCCGTCCACACTCCGGGACTCTTCCGAGATACCGCCCCTTTGGTGAACAGGTGGCCTATGAGGCGAACCGACCCCCCTCACCGCCATATGCCCTCGAACCGTTTGCCGTTGGCATGTGGCAGAAAGATGCCCACAGGGAATGCCCTGGTGACCCGCTCGAACAGGCCAACTCCACCCCAAACACGTTCAGTTGCTGGCGTCAACCACTCCGGTTTCAGACAAACTCGGTGGCGATATTGCTCCGCCCCGGAAAGATCAACACCATGAAGTGTCGGCCTGTTCGGGACGGGACCACTGCCGATGCACACCCTGCTCGAACACTCGATCGAGCAGGAGATTCGCAGGGGAGGGACTCGCGTGGACAGCTACTTCAGCAGTCGACTTCATCATCAACTCCGAGCAACAGTAAGGGACTTCGCAGAGCGTGAGGTTCGGCCACGAATAGCCGAGATGGAAGCGTCCAGGACGGTGCACCACGAACTGTCCCGGATGATCGCCGAACAGGGCTGGCTGGGAGCGACAATCAGCCAGGAGTACGGAGGAATGGGGGCGGGACATCTCGCCAAGACGATCATCATCGAGGAGCTCTCCCGGGTCAGCGGCGCGATGGGCGCCATGGTCCAGGCCTCCCAGCTCGGCACCGCCAAGATCGTCCACTTCGGCAGCGACGAGCAGCGCAAGACCTGGCTGCCCGCCGTCGCCGCCGGTGAGTGCCTGCCGACCATCGCGGTCACCGAGCCGGAGTCCGGCGGGCACGTTCTCGGGATGTCCGCCACCGCGGTTCGCGACGGCGACGACTACATCCTCAACGGCAGCAAGGTGTATGTGGGCAACAGCCATGTCGGCGATCTGCACGGCGTCGTGGTCAGGACCGGACCCGGATCGAAGGGCCTGACCGCCTTCCTGGTCGAATCCGATCGCCCCGGGTTCAGGACGGGCCCCCAGCAGCCCGCCATGGGCCTGCACGGCTTCAGCTTCGGCGAGCTCATCTTCGAGAACTGCCGGGTCCCGGCCGCAAACCGGCTGGGGGACGAGGGCGACGGGCTGTCCGTCGCGTACTCCTCCAGCGTGCTGTACGGCCGGGCCAACCTCACCGCCGTCTCGCTCGGCATCCACCAGGCGATCATGGAGGAGACCACCCGGTTCTGCGCGGAGCGGCACCGCTACGGCAACCCGCTGCACCACCTGCCCACCGTCAAGCTGAAGCTGGGTCAGATGCAGTCCCGGCTGATGACCGCCCGGCTGGCCGCGTACCACGCCGTCCACCTGCTCGACCAAGGCCTCTCCTGCGACGCCGAGTTGATGAACGCGAAGCTGGTCAACGTGGAGTCGGCGATCGATTCCGGCCGCAACGCCATGGAGATCCACGCGGCCGCCGGTCTCTTCACCGACCGCCCGATCGAGCGCTACCTCCGCGACGCGCACCACATCTTCGCCCCGGCCGGCACCTCCGACATCCAGTTGCTGCGCCTGGCCGAGGTCGCTCTCGGCCACGGCAAGGGCAGTTGGTCGGAGAAGCTCTCGGACCTGCTCAGGCTGGAGCCCGCCCACGCATGACCGCACACGGACACAGAGGCGCCCCGGCCCGGCTCCCATGAAAGCCGTCCCGGGGCGCCACCCGTCCGTGGCAGGCCTCAGATCAGGCCCTCCTCGCGGCGGTGGATCTTCTCCACCAGCTCCGCCGCGAGCGACTTGATGGTCTCCAGACCTGCCCGGCCCCACGGTCGTACGTCCGTGTCGACCACGCAGATCGTGCCCAGCGCTATCCCCGTACGGTCGATCAGCGGCGCGCCCATATACGAGCGGATGCCGATCTCGTCCACGACCGGGTTCCCCGCGAACCGCGGGTAGTCGCAGACGTCCTCCAGGACGAGCGCCTTGCGTCGCACCACCACATGGGGGCAGTAACCATGGTCGCGGGCCATATAGCGGCCTACGTTCCCGCCGGCCGCCGCCGCGCCCAGGTCGCTGCCGGTGTGGGTGCCTGCCGGGGTGTGCAGCCCGGCGAAGAACTGCTGGTTCTCGTCGATGAAGTTGACCATCGAGAACGGGGCGCCGGTCACCTCCGCGAGCCGCCGGGCGAACTCGTCGAACGCCGGCTCCGGCCGCTCCCCGAGACCCAGTTCCCGCAGCCGCCGCACACGGGCGGGCGCCTCCTGGTCGACGGGGGTCAGCAGCAGATGACCGGTCGGGTCGTAGGTCATGACGGTGCTCCGTAGCTCGGCACGGGGGCCGGAAGGGTGGTGAGCAGATGCTTGACGAGGGTGAGGAGGGTCCGGATGCCGGCGCTGGAGATCCGGGCGTCGCAGAGCACGACCGGCACCTCGGGCTTGAGGTCGAGCGCGGCCCTGACCTCGTCGGGCTCGTAGCGGTAGGCGCCGTCGAACTCGTTGACCGCGACGACGAATCCGATGCCCCGCCGCTCGAAGAAGTCGACGGCGGAGAAGCACTCCTGCAGCCGGCGGGTGTCGGCGAGGACGACCGCTCCGAGGGCTCCCTCGGAGAGCTCGTCCCACATGAACCAGAAACGTTCCTGGCCGGGGGTGCCGAACAGGTACAGCACGTTCCTGTCGTCGAGCGTGATGCGCCCGAAGTCCATCGCGACCGTGGTCGTGGTCTTGGACTCCACGCCCTCCAGGCTGTCGGTGGCCGCGCTGACCTGGGTCAGCAGCTCTTCCGTGCTCAGCGGTTCGATCTCGCTGACCGCGCCCACGAAGGTCGTCTTGCCCACGCCGAAGCCACCCGCCACAAGGATCTTGAGCGCGGTGGGGAACGGGTCGGCCGCGAAACTCTCGTGGCGCTCAGAGCCGTTGTCGTAGGCCATCGAGCACTGCCTCCAGCAAGGAACGGTCGGTTGGGTTGGCGTGGAAGCGGGGCGCGCGGGCGGTGAGCGCCCCGCAGTCCACGAGATCGGAGAGCAGGACCTTGGTGACGACGGCCGGCAACCGTAAGTGCGCCGCGATCTCCGCCACCGAGGTGGGTCCGCCGCACAGCCCGAGGGCCAGGCTGTGTTCGGGACCCATATGTGGCTGCGGGGAGGAGCCGGTCGCCATCACCATGGAGAGGAGGTCCAGCGCGGTGGTCGGCTGGGTCCGGCCTCCGATGACGGTGTACGGACGGATCAGCCGGCCTGCCGCGTCGTCGAGCCAGGGCCCCTCCTGGGGGGACACCACGCTCACCGTCCCGTGCTGCCCGCGGCGCCCGCCGCCTGTCTGGCGGGAGTGACGAGATACGGTCGCACGCTCTTGACCAGCATCGCCATCTCGTAGCCGAGGACGGCGGCGTCCGCCTCCCGCCCGGCGAGGACCGCCAGACACGTGCCGGAACCGGCCGTCGAGACGAACAGCAGGGTGGAGTCGAGTTCGACGACCACCTGCCGCACCTCCCCGCCGTCCCCGAACCGCGCGCCGGCGCTGCGCCCGAGCGAGTACAGCCCGGAGGCGAGCGCGGCCATGTGGTCGGCGGCATCGGTGTCGAGGCCGTGGACGGACTTGACCAGGCCGTCGGAGGAGAGCAGAACCGCGCTCCGCGTGTACGGGACGCGCTGGACCAGACCGCTCAGCAGCCAGTCGAGATCCGAGGAATGGCCGGTCGGCACATTGCTCGCCATGGTGCATCTACTCCTTGCGCGCGTCACCGGGACGCAGCGGTTCTTGGGGGGACGGCTGGGATTCGGCGAGCCCGATGCCGCGCTGGAACGCGGCCATCAGACCCGGGTCGTGCAGGGCGTGCTCCTCGGGCTTGCGGGCCACGGGCTCGTCGCGCAGCTGCGGGACGAGGTGCTCCTGGGCACGCCGCTTGGGGAGCGTGGGGCGCCCCGGCGGCTGGGCTCGCTCGTTGGTCTCCGCCTGCTGGAGGGGGATCGCGGGGGCGGAGGTGGTGTACGTCAGGGGCCGGTGCGGGAGTTCGGCCGGCGTCGGCGCGGGCAGGTGGGCGGAGGTCCGCACGGGCTCGTGCACGGGGGGCTGTACGGGGGTGTGCGCGGGCGGCTGTACGGGAGCGGGGGCGGCGACCGGGGCCGGTGCAGGGGCCGGGGGGCCTCCGTGGACGGCCGGGGGCATCGCCTGGGGAGCCCGCTGGACGTGCTGGGCCTGGCCGCCGTGCGGCTGAGCATGCTGGACCTGGCCGCCGTGCGGCTGGGCCTGCTGAGCATGCTGGGCCTGGCCGGTGTGAGCCTGGATCGGCTGGGCCTGGCCCGCGTGAGCCGGCTGGGCCTGCTGGATCGGCTGGGTCTGTCGTGCCTGGGCGGCCTGCTGGCCCGCGGCCACCGCGGCCGCCTGGTTCTCACTCCGCGCGAGCCCCTCGGGGTCGGCACCGAGGAGTCCCTGCGGCAGGACGAGAACGGCCTGGACACCGCCGTAGATGTTGGACTGGAGCCGTACCGCGATGCCGTGGCGGCGGGCGAGCGCGGAGACGACGAAGAGTCCGATGCGGCCGTCCTGGAGCAGGTGGGCCACGTTCACCTGGTCGGGGTCGGCGAGGAGCGCGTTCATCTTGTTCTGCTCGGTGACCGGCATGCCCAGGCCGCGGTCCTCGACCTCGATGGCGAGGCCGGCGGTGACGTACTGGGCGCGCAGCAGCACGGTGGTGTGCGGTGCGGAGAACAGCGTCGCGTTCTCGACCAGTTCGGCGAGAAGGTGGATGACGTCGGCCACGGCATGGCCCCGGAGCGTACCGTCGATGGGCGGTACCAGCTTCACGCGCGGGTACTGCTCGACCTCGGCGATGGAGGACCGCAGCACCTCGGTCATGGTGACCGGATTCGACCACTGGCGACGGGAGATGGCGCCACCGAGCACCGCGAGGTTCTCCGCGTGGCGGCGGATGCGGGTGGCCAGGTGGTCGACGTGGAAGAGGCCCTTGAGCAGCTCGGGGTCCTCGACCTCGTTCTCCAGCTCGTCGAGGAGCTGGATCTCGCGGTGCACGAGCGACTGGAGACGACGGGCGAGGTTGACGAAGACCTCGACCTTCTGCTCGTTGCCAACGCTGCTGGAGAGCCGGGAGGCCTGCACGACGGCGGCCACGGCGGCCTCGTGCGAGCGGTTCAGCTCCTGTGCGAGCAGGTCGAACTCGTCTCCGGACACGGCCGTCGGCGGTGTGACGGAGCGATTCGGCACACCCTCACCACTGCGCAACTGTTCGACGACCGTACGCAGTTCGCTCTGGCCGCGCGCGCTGGAGCGGCGCAGGGCGTTGCAGCGGTCGAGGACGGACTTGGCGGCCCGGTCGGCGCCGAGCGCGGCCGCGGTCACGGAGGCGACCGTGAGGGCCGCCGCTCCCGTGAGCACGGCCCAGAGGCCGGGGGTGGGGCTCGCTCCGGTGGAGCGGATCGTGAATATCACGGCGGCGGCGCCACCGAGTGCGACCGCGACGGCGGGAAGCACGGAGGTGCGCAGGAGTTGGGGGCGTATGCGGGCTTCCGTCGGGAGCGGCGCGGTCTGCCGCGCGGGGTTGGGAGCCCCCGCACCGGAAGCGGAACGGGCGCCTGACCGGCCGTGCCGCCCGCCCTCACGGCGTTCGGACCGCGCGGCGGGTGCGCGAAGTTGAGACATGAGTGTCCTTGGTACGTGCCCAGGATGCGGCGTGCTACGGGGTGTCTTACGTGGGTCCGTCGAGACTACTGATGATCACCAACCACCCACTGTAGACGTCAACCGTTCATGTGCGGTGCGCAGTTGGCAAACTTACCCGTAGAGGCGACCCACTCTGGTATCAGCCTTCGCACGACAGGCCGAGAAGGCGTGGCCGGAACTCGCCGAGGGGTGGCGGGTCGGGGAACGGAGGAGGGCGGAGGCGTCTGTACGCCTCCGCCCTCGGTGGAGTTCGGCCCTGACCGGAATCGAACCGCGCGGTCTCGCACTGGGGTGCGAGCAGGACCGTTCACGCGCCCCTGGAGCCCTGCACACCACCCGGGAACACCTCGGCGCCGTTCGCATTCACCTTCGCGTTCGCATCGGCACGGGCGCGGTCGTGTGCACAACGTCGGTGCCGTGGGTTTGCGCGCGTTGCGGCAGTCAGTGGCCGCTCGGTGAGCTGTAGGGCTGGAGGAGCTGGTCGACGGGTGCGTAGTCGTCGGTGAGCGGTTGGGCGTCGCCGATCCAGGAGGTGAGGTCGTCGCCGGTGGCGATCTTCCAGCCGGTTCGCCGGGCGTCCAGCGATGCCTGGCTCGCGCGTAGGTCCGTTGCCCGGTTGGAGGCGAGGACGACCAGATTGCCGCCCTCGGAGGTGGCGGTCCGGTCGAGGCCGATGTCGGCGGGGGCGCCGACGAGGGCGACGTACTCGAACACCTCGCTGAGGGTGGCCACTTCGGCACGGGCGAAGGCCAGTTCACCGTGATCGATGAGATTGGCGACGTACAGGCCGTCCTCGTCGAGCACCCGCCGCACGTCGGCCATCGCCTCCACCGTGGTGAGGTGCCACGGCACGCTGACGCCCCCGAAGGCGTCGCCGACGACGAGGTCACGACTCCCGGCGTCCAGTCGCCGCAGGCCGAGCCTGCCGTCCTCGGCGCGCACGTCGACACCGGCTGCCGAGCCGAGACCGAGCCGGTCCCGGTTGATGCTCACGACCCCGCTGTCGATCTCGGATACGAGGCTGCGCGTGCCGGGCCGGGTGGCCGCGAGGTATCGGGGAATGGTGAACCCGCCGCCGCCCAGGTGGTGGGCGGCGAGTGGCGCGCCTTCGGGAAAGGCGACATCGACCACCGACGCGATGGCGCGCACGTACTCGAACTCCAGGAGCGTCGGGTCGTCGATGTCGACGTAGGAGTGCCGCAGGCCGTCCAGGACGAGTGTGCGGCCGCTGCCCCGGTCGGGGTCCGCGACGACCCGTGCGCAGTGGTACCTGGTCTCCTTGTCGCAGCCACCGGGAGCGACCGTCATGGCGAGGCCGCCGGCGACGACCACGAGTGCCAGCGCGGGGGTGCTGCTCCACCCGCGCGTTCGCCACTCGACCAGCGCCGAGCCGACCACCAGCAGTGACCCGAGGCCGATCAGGATTCCGCTGACCGGCAACCGCGCCACGAGGACGAAGCCGGTGAGGACGGTGCCGACGATGGCGCCGAAGGTGCCGACGCCGGACAGCCGGCCGACGACCGTTCCGGTCTCGGCGAGGCTGGTGAGACGCAGCTTGGTCACGATCGGCGACACCGCCGAGAGCAGCGCGCCCGGCAGGAGGATGGTCAGCGCCGCGATCAGCAGGAGCATCGACGGGGCCCACTCCGCGGTGGTGCGCAGCGCGGCGGGGGTGAGAGCGACGACCGCTCCCGACACCCCGAGCGCGGGCCCTATGAGCCGGCGGGGATCGACCTGGTCGGCGATGCGCCCGCCCAGCCAGGAGCCGAGGGCGATCGCGGTGAGGGCGATGCCGATCACCATGGTGCTGGTCTCAAGGGTGAGGCCGAGGTAGGGAGCCAGCAGCCGCAGGGCGACGATCTCGACCACCAGGACTGCGAACGAGGATCCGAACACGAGCACGGCAGCCGTACGGGGACCCAGGCCGTAGGTGCGAGGAGTGCTCTCGGCAACGGGCGAGGACGACGTTCTGGTCACGGGCGGCATCATGGCATGTGACTCGGCCGCGGACGGGAGTTGTGAGAATCCGCCGGTCACTTCCGGCCACGTACGTCGTCCCCGATCGGCTTCAGCGGTCGCCGGCGAGGTCGAGGTCGCTGCCGCGGGGTTCGGCGGGGGTGGCCTCGACCGGCGGGGGTGTGGGCTGCCAGGAGGGTGTGATCGGCTGCGAGACCGGCCGCCACCAGGGGTCGACGGGGACGATGCCGGTGGGCTCGAAGGGTTCGCCCGGACGAGGGGAGGCGACCGGTTGACCGAGCTCCTCCCCGGCGTCGCTCGTCCACTCCCCCGGCTCCGCCCACGCGTGCGGGGCCAGGTTGAAGGTGCCCCAGTGGATCGGCAGAAGGACGCCGTGCGGGCGGCCGCCCTGGAGGTCGAGGTGGGCCTGGACGCCCTCGGCGGGGGTCATGTGGATGTCGGGCCAGTACTCGCTGTACGCGCCGATCTGGATCATGGTCGCGTCGAAGGGGCCGTGCGCGGCGCCGATCTCCGCGAAGCCGGGGAAGTACCCGGTGTCGCCGCTGTGGTAGATCCGGTGCGCGGGGCCCTCGACGACCCAGGACGCCCAGAGGGTGTGCTGGGTGTTGCGCAGGCCCCGGCCGCAGAAGTGGCGGGCGGGGGTCGCGGTCAGCCGCAGGTCACCGACCTCGGTGGACTCGTTCCAGTCCAGCTCGCGCAGGCGCGAGGCCGGCACCCCCCAGCGCTCCAGGTGGGCGCCGACGCCCAGCGGTACGGCGAAGAGGGTGTCCGTGGTCGCCAGCGCCTTGATCGTGGGCAGGTCGAGGTGGTCGTAGTGGTCGTGGGAGATCACGACGACGTCGACCGGGCCGAGCGCGGCGAGCGGCAGTGGCACGGGATGCAGGCGCTTGGGCCCGGCGAAGGCGAAGGGAGAGCAGCGGTCGCCCCAGACGGGGTCGAAGAGGACGCGGTGACCGTCGATCTCGGTGAGGACGCTGGAGTGCCCCATCCAGGTGAGCCGGAGGCCCGAGACAGGGGGCTTGGCCAGGTCGGCCAGGGTGGTGGGGTGGACCGGGATCGGGCCGGCGGGGGCACGGCGCTCCCGGGCCTCCTTCTGGAAGTAGACCTTCGCGAAGTCGACGCCGGACCCGGAGGGCCTCGTCCGCGCGGCCACGGGGTTCTGGAAGACACCGTCCGCGAAGTTCGGCGAACGGCGGATGCGCGCGAGGCGCTCCCCGGCGGGATCGGCGCCGAAGGCCTCGGGCCGCAGGGCGCGCAGCCTGGCCCGCAGCGAATGGTCGGAGCCGGTGCCGGTCACGGGACCTCCAGATGGTCGGGGTCGTTCCATTATGGTCGGCCCGCGCGGAACACGGCCCGGACCATGCGTGATACTGAACAGCTATTCAGTAATGCCAGCCGGCGCCCCGCGCCCGCACCGCCCCGGAGCACACCTATGAGCACCGCCCCGCTGATCGCTCTGACCTGGTCGGATCCCGTCACCGGCCGACAGGGTCACCTGGTGATCGACCGGCTGGTGCGCGGCGTGTGCAGCGGCGGGCTGCGGATGCGCGAGGGCTGCACGTCGGCGGAGGTGGCCGGGCTCGCCCGCGGGATGACCATGAAGGAAGCCCTGCACTACGACCCGAACAGCCGGTACGTCCCGCTGGGCGGCGCCAAGGGCGGTATCGACTGCGATCCGCGCGCGCCCGAGGCGTACGGCGTCCTGGTCCGCTTCCTGCGGGCGATGCGCCCCTACGTCGAACGTTTCTGGACCACGGGCGAGGACCTCGGGCTGACCCAGGACCTGGTCGACCGGGCGGCGGCGGAGGCCGGTCTCGTCTCCTCGATCCAGGCCGTCTATCCGCTCCTGGACGACGAGGAGCAGGCCCGGCGCAGGCTCGGGGACGCGTTCGCTGTCGAGGTCGACGGGATCGGTCTCGACGAGCTGGCAGGAGGCTGCGGGGTCGCCGAGTCCGTGCTCGTGGCGCTGGAGCGGGCCGGGCGGCCGTACCCCGGAACCCGGGTCTCGGTGCAGGGCTTCGGGACCATGGGCGGGGCCACCGCACGCTTCCTCGCACGGGCCGGGCTCACCGTGGTGGCGGTCGCCGATGTGCGGGGCACGATCACCAACCCGGACGGGCTGGACGTCGAGGCCCTGCTGGCGGCGCGCGACGGCCACGGGACCGTCGACCGCGCCGCGCTGCGGCCCGGGGACCGGGAGGAGCCGGGCGACGCCTGGCTCGCGGCCGACGCGGAGGTCCTGGTCCCGGCCGCCGTCTCGTACGCGATCGACGCCGGTAACCAGGCGGGGATCACGGCCCGCTGGATCGTCGAGGCGGCGAACATGCCCGTCCTGCCCGACGCCGAAGAACTCCTCGCCGCGCGGGGGGTCACCGTCCTGCCCGACGTCGTCGTCAACTCCGCCACCAACGCCTGGTGGTGGTGGACCCTCTTCGGCGACATCGGCGCCGACCCGGACGAGGCCTTCGCCCACATCCGTACGGCCATGCGCGCCCTGGTCGGCCGCGTCCTCGACCGGGCGGAGGCGGACGGCTCCGGCCCGCGCGCCGCCGCCCACGCGCTGGTCGAGGAGCGGCTGCCGGAGATCGCGGAACGGTATGGCTGGTACTGACCTGCACCCGTCAAAAATATGATCATGCCCCTGGCAAGGTCTGTGTAGGGTGGCCCGCGTGGCGAGAGTGCGGTTGAGCGTGGCGGAACGGCGGGAAGAGCTGCTCCGCGTCGCCGTCGAGCAGATCGAGGCACGCGGTGTGGCGGCCGTCCGGATCGCCGACATCGCCTCGGCCCTCGGGGTCAGCAACGCGCTCGTGCTCTACCACTTCAGCACCAAGGAGAAGCTCGTCGCGGAGGCCTTCGCGTACGCCGCCGAGTCCGACCTCGCCCATCTGCGCCGCCTCCTGGGGCGACGTACCACCGCCCTGCGCCGACTGCGCGCCGCCGTCCGTTGGTACGCGCCGACCGGGCAGGCCAAGGGGTGGCGGCTCTGGATCGAGGGCTGGGCGGCCTGCCTGCGGGAACCGGCGCTGCGGGAGGTCGCTGCGGCGCTCGACCAGCAGTGGAAGGCGGCTCTCACCCGGGTGATCGCCGAGGGCGCGGCGGCGGGCGAGTTCCCGTGCCCGGACCCGGGGGGCGCGGCCTGGCGGCTGACCGCCTTCCTCGACGGGCTGGCCGTACAGATGACCTCGTACGCCGGGTCACTCTCCCGCGCCGCCATGCTGGAGTGGGCCGACGCGGCACTGGCGCGGGAACTCGGCCTGCCATCGCTGGACGCGCCGGAACCGTCGCCGAAGGCGTGACGGGGCGGCCCCGAGCTCCCGCGAGGAGCCGAAGCGGCTCAGACCAGCTCGTACACGGCCGTGACCGTCGCCTGCTCCTCGACCTCACCGGGGGCCAGCGGGACGCCCGGCCCTCGGCGGGCAGGTCCTGCACGGCTCCCGCACCCGGGTGACCGCTGTCGCTCTCGGTCAGTGACACGAGGCGGCCGAGCCGGTCCCGCTCAGCCGGGCGTGCTGCGAAGCCTTGTCGTACGCGTCCTGGTGGGCGATCGCGCGAGCCTTGGCCCGCAGCGGGCCCCGGTCCGCCACGTCGAAGGAGACACCGTCGACCCGGCCCGCGTCCCCGGTCGCGTCGGTGACGGCCCGGACGACCTCGCCCGCCCCGGTCGATGTCGGTCACCCGCTCAGGTCTGCACGAGCGGTTCGTAGGCCTCCTCCGCGAGCCCGAAGGTCCACGCGACCCCCTCGCGCGCGGTCCTGGTCCGGGGCGGCACCCGCAGCCAGTACGTACGGAACGTGCCGTCCGGCTCCGGGGTCGCGTTGACCACCTCGACCATGGCCACGTCCTCGTCGTCCACCAGCTCGATCCGCCAGAGCACACCCGTCTCGTCCCGGTGCACCGGCTGAGCGCCGGACTCGGCGAGATAGCGCTCGTAGCCGTAGAACTCCAGCATCACGCGCCGCAGTTCGGCGTTCTCCTCGGCACGTATGCGCTCCGGGGTGAGTCCGCCCAGTTCGGCGAGGAACTCCGCCGGCACCGCCATGCCCCGCCAGGCGTACAGCGCGAAACCGTCGGGGTAGGCCAGCGCCGGACCGTCACCCCGGTCCAGCCGGCCGGCCTCGTCCCGGTGCAGCTCGACGGGCCGCTCGCAGACCACGGCGACCTTCTCGTACGGCCACCACCAGCCGGCGTGCTCGGCGACTGCGGCGAGCCCGGCGAGACGTTCACCGCGGCCGTCGAAGGCGGCGAGCCAGGCCGCGTCGTGCTGACCGAGCACCGCGTCGAGCAGCACGTGGCGCACGGCGCCGGCCTCCCCCGTCGCCCCTCCGGACGCCCCGCCCCCCGCGAGGTCCTCCACCACCGCGGCCCGTATCCGGTCCGCGAGCGCCCGCGTCGTGTCCCAGAGCGGGGCCCCGGTGCTCGACCACAGCGCCGTCCAGCCCCGCGGGCCCAGCTCGTCGTGGACCCGGCGGCGCTCCTCCGCCCAGGGTCGGGTGCGGATCTCGTCCCGTACCGACCGTCCCAGTACCGCGTCGGTCAGTTCCCGCACCAGCGTGACGGCCGCCCGGGGCGAGTCCGCCCAGACGATCCGCTCCGGCGCCGCGAGCCCGGCCGTGCGGTAGGCGCGTCGTACCCCGTCCTCCGCCGCCTCCCGGTCGGCCGCCCCCGTGGCGGCCGCCACGGCCCGCCACCTGTCCATCGTCATCGGTGTCCCGTTCATCTCTCCCCCTGTCAGTCCGCGACGATCCGGTACGCGCCCGGTGTGTACTCCCGCTGCCGCACCACCCGGTACCAGCCCTTCGGCAGCGGGATCGGGGCGTGCTCCTCGTGCACCACCCGGCCGCCCGTGGGCAGTTCGAGCAGGAAGGGCCCGAACGGGCCGGGCTCGCGCACGAGTCGGCCCGGGCCCGGGATCGCGTGGGCGTGGCCGGTGACCTCACCGAGCGCGAGGACGAGCCGGCCCCGGCCGTCTCTCGGCTCCCCCGCCGCGTCCTTGGCGTGTGCGGGCACCGCCGACTCCGCGACGGGCACGATCAGCACGTCTCCCTGCCGGTACATGGCTCTCCCCTCCGTGGTGGCACGGTCTGTGTCGACCACGCATTCGACGCTACGGGCAGCCACTGACAACGGGCCTCCGACCGCCCCGGCGCGCGGCGTTGTCGGTGGGGCTTGGTACAACTGCTCGCGTCAACTGATCAGCGCCGTCCGGTTTCTGGAGCACTCATGACCATTTCGGCAGATATGCAGGAGTTCCACGGCCTGCCCGTGTTCGAGTTCCCGGAACGTGACGACGACGTCGACGACCTGCCGGACCCCGCTTCCGTGGCCTGGCGGATCTCCGGAGCGACGTACTGCGACCCGGAGGACGAGCAGTGGGAGCAGGTCTTCGCCCGCTTCCTCGCCGCGGTCGACACGAACCAGGTCCGCGCGCTGGTGGTGGGCGGCTGGGACGAGGCGTACGACAGCTCGTCCGCGGCGATCGTCACCGCGCTCGTCGAGGCCGCCGGCGACCGGCTCGCCTCCCTGGAAGCGGTGTTCCTTGGGGACATGACCTTCGAGGACTGCGAGATATCCTGGATCCAGCAGTCTGACGTGACGCTGCTCCTCGCCGCCTACCCCAATCTGCGGGAGTTCGGTGTGCGCGGCGGCACGGGGCTCGAGTTCCCGGTCGTCCGGCACACCGCGCTGCGCACGCTCGTCGTGGAGACGGGCGGTCTCGGTGCCGAGGTCGTACGCGGCATCGCGGGCAGCGACCTGCCCGCGCTGGAGAAGCTGGACCTGTGGCTCGGCACCGACGAGTACGGCGGCGACTCCTCGGTCGACGACCTGGCGCCGGTGCTCGCCGGCACCGGCTTCCCCGCCCTCCGCGATCTCGCCCTGCGCAACAGCGTCATCCAGGACCAGATCGCCGTCGCCGTGGCGAGCGCCCCCGTCGTCGCCCGGCTCGACCGGCTCGACCTGTCGATGGGCACGCTCACCGACGAGGGCGCCGAGGCGCTGCTCGTGGGACAGCCGCTCACCCACCTCACGCACCTCGACCTCTCCCACCACTACCTCTCGGAGAAGATGAGCGAGCGGATCGTCGACGCCCTCACGCCGTACGGGGTGACGGTCGTCGTGGACGACGCCCAGGAGCCGGAGGACGACGGCGACGGCGAGGCCTTCCGGTACGTCGCGGTCGCCGAATGACCCCTCTCCCGCGCCTCGTCGTGGTCGGCAACCCGGCCAATCGCCGGGTCGCGTACTTCCGCGACGCGGTGCGGGCGGCCGGGCTGCCCGAGGCGCGGGTCGAGCCCTGGCTCGACGTGCTGCGGGACGGGGGCCGGTTCCACCCGGGCGAGACGGTGCGACTCGAATCGCCCGGTGAGGACGACGACGTCGAGCGGCTGCTGCGCGGCACGGACGACCCGACCCGGGTCGAGGGCACGGCCCGCTGGTACGAGGCGTTCACGGCCGCCACGGGCCGACTCACCCGGACCGTCGCCGGGGCCGGGGCCGTCCTGGTCGACGACCCCGCCGAGACGGCGGTGCTGTTCGACAAGCGGCTCGCGCACGCCCGGCTGCGCGAGGCCGGGGTTCCCGTGCCGGACTCGCCGACGTCCGGCGCGGACGGCGCGCCCGTACGCGGCTGGGCGGACGTCCGTTCCCTCATGGCGGCCTCGGGGATGCCCCGGGTCTTCGTGAAGCTCGCGCACGGCTCGTCCGCCTCGGGGGTCCTGGCCGTGGAGACGAACGGCACCGGCCGCGTGCAGGCCACCACCTCCGTGGAACGGGCCCCGGACGGCCGCCTCTTCAACTCCCTCCGGGTACGCCGCTACCCGACCGAGCAGGAGGTCGCCGCCATCGTGGACGCGCTCGCCCCCGACGGGCTGCACATCGAGCGCTGGCTGCCGAAGGCCGTGCAGAACGGCCGTGCGGCGGATCTGCGCGTGGTCGTGATCGACGGGCGCGCCACCCACGCCGTCGTACGGACCAGTCGCTCCCCGATGACCAACCTCCATCTCGGCGGCGCCCGGGGCGACCTGGGCGCCGTGCGCGCGGCGATCTCCGCCGCGGGCGGCCGGTGGACGGACGCGCTGGAGGTGTGCGAGCGGGCCGCCGACGCCTTCCCCGGCACGCGGTGCGTCGGAGTCGATCTGCTGCCGGCCGTCGGCTGGCGGCGCTTCGCCGTCGGCGAGGTCAACGCCTTCGGCGATCTCCTCCCCGGACTCACGGGTCTGCCGGGCAGCGGCGCCGAGGGCCTGGACACCTACGCCGCCCAGGTCGCCGCCCTGCTCAACGGCAACAACAAAGGCACCACCCGTACCAACATCACGACCAGCACCACCCGCACCACCCGCACCACAGGAACGAGCACCACGTGAAGCGGCAGCACGCACCCGACATGAACGAGATCGTGGGCAGCCACGATCTCCTCCTGGTCACGCTCGACACGCTCCGGTACGACGTGGCCGCCGAGCTCGCCGCCGCCGGCCGCATCCCGAACCTGGCCCGGCACCTCCCCGGCGGCCGGTGGGAGCGCCGGCACGCCCCCGGCAGCTTCACCTACGCCTCCCACCAGGCGATCTTCGCCGGGTTCCTGCCGACGCCTGCCGCCCCAGGCCCGCACCCGCGCCTCTTCGCGGCACGGTTCGCGGGCAGCGAGACCACCGCCGACGGCACCTTCGTCTACGACACTCCCGACCTCGTCTCGGGCCTCGCGAAGGAGGGCTACCGCACCGCGTGCGTCGGCGGCGTGGGCTTCTTCAACGGGCAGGGCCCCCTCGGCTCGGTGCTGCCGGGGCTCTTCGAGGAGAGCCACTGGGAGCCCGCCTTCGGCGTCGCCTCCCCGACCTCCTTCGAGTCCCAGGTGACGAGGGCCGAGGAGATCGTCGCCGCCCTCCCGCCCGAGCAGCGGGTCCTCCTCTTCGTCAACGTCTCCGCGCTGCATCAGCCCAACTGGTTCCATCTCCCCGGCGCGACCCGGGAGTCCGGCGACACCCGCGCCTCGCACGCGGCGGCCCTCGAATACGTCGACCGGCACATCGGCCGCCTCTTCGCCGCCATGAGCAGCCGTCGGCCGTGCTTCGCCATCGTCTGCTCGGACCACGGCACCGCCTACGGCGAGGACGGCTTCACCGGTCACCGGCTCGGCCACGAGGCCGTCTGGACCGTCCCCTACGCCCAGTTCTTCCTGGACGGCCCGCCCGGGACGGAGGCGGCCGCATGACCGACGCCCCGCGCCCGTACGACAGCTACGTCTACGCCTACCCGCACAAGACGGCGTACCGCCCACTGCCCGACCCGGCGCCCGACCTCGCCGCGCTCTGGCGGGACGAGCCGAATGGCGCGCTCTCCCTCTACGCCCACATACCGTTCTGCGAGGTCCGCTGCGGCTTCTGCAACCTCTTCACCCGGATCGGCGCCCCGGACGAGCTGACGACCCGCTACCTCGACGCCCTCGACCGGCAGGCCGCCGCCGTCCGCGAGGCGCTCGGCGACAGCGGGCCGGTCCGGTTCGCCACGGCGGCCTTCGGCGGCGGCACCCCCACCTTCCTCACCGCCGACGAGCTGGACCGGCTCTGCGACATCGCCGAGAAGCGGATGGGCGCCGACCTGCGCGCGATCCCGCTGTCCGTCGAGACCTCGCCGTCGACCGCGACCGCCGACCGGCTCGCGGTCCTCGCCGAGCGCGGCGCCACCCGCCTGAGCATCGGCGTGCAGAGCTTCGTGGAGGGCGAGGCGCGCGCCGCCGTACGTCCCCAGCGCCCCGCCGACGTCGAGGACGCGCTCGCCCGCATCCGGGCCACCGGCGTCCCCGTCCTCAACATCGACCTGATCTACGGCATCGACGGCCAGACCGAGCGGACCTGGACCCACTCCCTCGACGCGGCCCTCGCCTGGCGGCCGGAGGAGCTCTATCTCTACCCCCTCTACGTCCGCCCCCTCACCGGCCTCGGCCGGCTCTCCCCGGCCGCCGACCGTGAATGGGACGAGCAGCGGCTGCGGCTCTACCGCCACGGCCGGGACCATCTGCTCGCGCGCGGCTACGAGCAGGTGTCGATGCGGATGTTCCGGCGAACCGACGCCCCGCCGCAGGGCGCCGACGACCACGCCTGCCAGACCGACGGCATGATCGGCCTGGGCTGCGGGGCCCGCTCGTACACATCGGCGCTGCACTACTCCTTCGACTACGCCGTCGAGATGCGGGAGATCCGCGCGATCATCGACGACTACACCGCGACGGAGGACTTCACCCGGGCGCGGGTCGGCCGGTGGGTCGACGCGGACGAGGCGCGCCGCCGCCATCTGCTCCAGTCCCTCCTCCAGGCCCGGGGCATGGAGACGGACGCGTACGCGGCGCGGTTCGGCGCGTCGGTGTTCGCGGACTTCGCGGCCGAGCTGGGCCGGTTCGAGGCGCTGGGCTGGCTGGATCCGGCGGCGCCCGCCGGTCTGCTGCGGCTCTCCCCCGAGGGTCTGGCGCACTCGGACGCGCTCGGCCCGGCCCTGTTCTCCCCGGCCGTCCGGGCGGCGATGGCCGCCTACGAACCGAAGTAGGGCCGCGGTCATGGACCTGACGATCCTGTACCGGGGGCCGCTCGCCTCCTGCGACTACGACTGTCCCTACTGCCCGTTCGCCAAGCGCCGGGACAGCCGCGAGCAGCTGCGTGCCGACCGCGCCGCGCTGGAGCGGTTCTCCGCCTGGGCCGAGGCGCAGACGGACGACCGGCTGCGGATCCTCTTCACCCCGTGGGGCGAGGGCCTGGTCCGCTCCTGGTACCGGCGCACCCTCGCCGAGCTGTCGCGCCTGCCGCACATCGAGCGGGTGGCGATCCAGACCAATCTGAGCTGCCGTACGGACTGGCTGGCCGAGGCCGACCCCGCGTCGCTCGCGCTCTGGTGCACGTACCACCCCGGTCAGACGCCGTACGACCGCTTCCTCGGCAAGTGCCGCGAACTGGCCACCCGGGGCACCCGTTTCAGCGTCGGGATCGTCGGCCTCCCCGACCACCGGGAGCACGCCGTGCGGCTGCGGAACGACCTCCCGCCCGAGGTCTACCTCTGGGTGAACGCGGCCGAGGGGCACACGTACACCGACGAGGAGGCCGAAGGCTGGACGGCCCTCGACCCCCTCTTCCCGTACAGCCGCCATCCGCACCGCTCGGCCGGCCTGCCCTGCCGGACCGGCGAATCGGTGATCTCGGTGGACGGGGACGGGACGGTGCGCCGCTGCCACTTCGTCAAGGCCGAGCTGGGCAACCTGTACGACGGTTCGTACCGCGCCGCCCTCCGTCCCCGGGCCTGCCCGCTCGCGCGCTGCGACTGCCACATCGGCTACGTCCACCTGGAGACGCTGCCGCTGTACGACGTGTTCGCGGGCGGGGTCCTGGAACGGATCCCGGCCGCGAACGGCGCGGCGGTCAGAGGGGCATGAGGTCGCCGAGCGGCATGAGGTCGGGCCGCTTGGCCGCCACGTCGTCGCCCGAGCTCTCGCCCCGCAGCCGCCGTCCGATCCACGGGACGAGGTACTCCCTGGCCCAGTGGATGTCGTCGCGGCGGACCTCCAGGGTCCCCCTCGGCGGCAGCGGCGGCCAGGCCTGGTCCGGGTCGGCCGGCACCTCCATGCCGAGGACCTGGGCGGCGCGCAGCGCGACCCGGGTGTGCCCCTCGGGCGAGAGGTGCAGCCGGTCGTCGTCCCAGGCCCGCCTGTCCTGCACGGACTTGAGCGACCACAGGTCCAGGACCGGGCAGTCGTAGCGGTCGGCGATGGCCCGGACATGGGCGGTGTACGTGGCGATCTTGCCGCGCAGATGCCTGAGGACGGGGACGTCACGGGTGTCGAAGCCGGTCGTCACCATCACCGTACCGACGGCCGACGTGAGGTCGGCCACCGCGCGCTCGAAGCGCTCGGCGACGTCGTCCGGGTCGGTGCCGGGACGGATGATGTCGTTGCCGCCGGCGCAGAAACTCACCAGGTCGGGGGCGAGTTCCCTGGCCCTCGGAACCTGCTCCGCCACGATCTGGTCGAGGAGTCGGCCGCGTACGGCCAGGTTGGCGTAACGGAATGCGTCGTGCTCCGGCAATTGGTCGGCGAGCAGGACCGCGAAACGGTCCGCCCAGCCGACGTACTTCCCGTCGGGCCCGGGATCTCCCACGCCCTCGGTGAAGCTGTCACCGATCGCCGCGTACGACCCGAATAGGTTCACGTCTCTTGATCTCGAATCGTCTGCCACGGGAGCACATCTTTCCCTTATGGATGTGACCTACGCGACCGTAAGGAGGGGTTGACGCCGGGTGAGATACGCCACCGGTCAAGATTCCGCCAAGCCGGAATACGCCGCAGGGGCCCGGCACACCGAAGTGCCGGGCCCCTGCGGGGTGCTGCGGGTGGCGCGAAGGCGTCAGACGCCGACGCCGTGCTGGCGCAGGTACGCCAGCGGGTCGACGTCCGAGCCGTAGCTGGGAGTGGTCCGGATCTCGAAGTGCAGGTGGGGACCGGTGACGTTGCCCGTGGAACCCGACAGACCGATCTGCTGCCCAGCGCTCACGGTCTGACCGGCAGAGACGGAGAGGGACGAGAGATGGGCGTACTGCGCGTACTTACCGTCGGCCTGCTGAATGATGACCTCATTGCCGTAGGCGCCAGCCCACCCCGCCGAAACCACCGTTCCGGCCCCGACCGCCTTGAGGGTCGTGCCCGTGGACGCCGTGATGTCGATACCGGTGTGGTAGCCGGAGGACCACATCGAGCCGGGGGTGCGGTAGGAGGTCGTCACGCTCATGCCGTCGACCGGGGCGCCCCAGCCGGTGGCCGAGGACTGCGCCGGAGCGGACTGCGACTGCGTGGACCGGGAGGCCCGGGTGGACTCCACCGTGTCGCGCTCGGTGCCGCGCGAGCTGCGGGTCTCGCCGGAGCCGGAGGAGGACTTCTCCGCCTTGGGCGCTGCCTTCGGGGCGGCCTTGGGAGCCGCCTTGGGGGCCGCGGCCTTCGGGGCGGCCTTCGCCGTCGACTTGGCGCCGAGGGTGAGCTTCATGCCGGGCAGGATCAGCGACGGGTCCTCGCCGACGACCTGACGGTTGTCCGCGTAGAGCTTCTGCCAGCCACCCTTGAGGTCGTGCTCGGCGGCGATCTTCGACAGGTAGTCGCCGGGGACGACGGAGTACGTCTTCGGCTTCGCGGCGGGAGCGGCGGGAGCCGCGACCTTCGCGGGAGTGGCGGCGACGGCGGCGACCTTCTCGGACGTCACGGCCGGCGCGGCGTTCTCGGCGGCGTGGGCGCCGGTCGCACCGAACAGCGGCAGGGCGACGACGGCGCCGCCGGTGCCGGCGGCGACGATTCCGCGCGTGATCGGGTTGACCTTGGGACGGCGATGCTTACCCTTCGCGGGCATGGCGAATTCCTCTCCGTCGCCTACGAGGTGAGCTGTCGGGTTCGGACTGGAGATGTCCGGTCGCGCTCTCACGCGACTTCACCCCGAGCCGTCCGGATCGACCGGTGCGGCGTACTTACCTGGGTCCCCCGCTCCTGCCTTACGTGGATGGGTGCGGATTCCGGGCGGTGGCAGGATTAGGCGGTCCGACCGGATTGACGGTGACGCTAGACGAGCGAGGTCGAGGCGAACAAGCCGCCGGTTTCCGATCGCATTCCACGGCGTGATATCCGCATCGAATTCCGGTCACCCTCCGTGGATGACGGAGGATCGATTTCCTTTTCCGGTACGGGGATTGGCCGGGATGATCAGGCACGGTCCGTCACCTTTATGACGCTGCTCACGCCCCGATTTCCATCTCCCCTGTAATCAGGGCGCGTTATACCGAAGGGCTCAATTCGGACAGAACACCCATTCCCCTACCCAGGGGTGCGCACGGACGGTGCCACCCGGGATGATTGCCCCAGGAATCGGTCAGCGACCGATCGCGATCCGTCAACCTTCAGGAGCACTCGTGACGCAGCAGCTGCCGCAGGTCCCGTCGACCGAACCCGAGCTCACCGGGGTACGCAACTTCCGGGACGTGGGCGGACTGCCGACCATGGACGGCGGGTCGGTGCGGTTCGGACGCCTCTTCCGCAGCGGCCACCTCGCCCACGCCACCGAGGAGGACGCGACGTTCCTCGCCACCCTCGGACTCCACACGATCTTCGATTTCCGCAATCAGGCGGACGTGAAGGTCGAGGGACCGGACGTCGAGCTGCCCGGTGTACGGAATGTGAACATACCGCTCAACGACCCGGCCGACGGCAAGGAGTTCTGGAAGCTGGTCTCGTCCGGGGAGCTGGAGCAGCTCCGCGCCATCCTCGGCGACGGCAAGGCAGCAACCCGAATGTCCGATTCGTACCGGCAGATGATCGTCGATCGGACGGCGGAGCACAGCCGCATCCTGCACGCGCTGGCCGAGGACAGCGTCCCCGCGCTCATGCACTGCGCGGCCGGCAAGGACCGGGCGGGCCTGGCGATCGCCATCTCGCTGCTCGCGGTGGGCGTCGAGCGCGGCGCGATCGAGGCCGACTACGTGAAGTCGAACGACCCGCACCGCCGCTACAAGGTACGCCGCAGCTCCACCGCCGCGGACGGGATGTCACCCGAGGTGATGGAGCTGATCAGCCCGCTCTTCGACGCGCGGGTGGAGTATCTGCGGGCCGCGTTCGAGACGATGGAGCAGGCCTGGGGAACGGTCGAGAGCTACCTCACCGACGGCCTGAAGCTCTCCCCCGAGACCCGGGCGCGGCTGCGCGAGCGCTTCGTCGAGCAGGCCTGAGCCGCGGCCCGTCCCCTACTGGTTCTGCCCGCCGAGCATGAACAGCAGATAGAGGAAGCCGGCGAAGAGATGCCCGGCCACCAGGTAGGCGAAGAGCCGGAGCACCAGCCCCTTGGGGAACTTGCCGGCCTCGCGCTCCTCGCCGGTGACCGGTGCGCGCTTCGCGGACTTCTCGGACATAACGACCTCTCTCGGAGGGCTCAGCGCAGATGCGGGACTCCGTCGCCGAGGCACAGCTCGGCGGCGGGGCTCTGCATCAGCGTGTGGACGAAGAGCAGCTCGGCCCCACCGCGCCCGGCGGCGCCGATACGGTGCGGGGTGAGCGAGTCGAAGTGCGCGCTGTCCCCGGGGTCGAGGACATGTACGGCGTCGCCGAGCGCGAGCCGCACCTGCCCTTCGAGGACGTGCAGCCACTCCTCCCCGGGATGGACGCGCACGATGTCGGCCCGGGTGGCGTACGGCACGTGGACGCGGAGCGCCTGCAGGGCGCGGCCTGCTCCCCCGGCCTGGCGGTAGGTCCAGCCGTCCGCCTCGACGGGTTCGGACCGGCCGGCCCGGACGATCGGATCACGCTCGGGCGGGATCTCGCCGAGGAGTGCGGAGACCGTCGTACCGTAGATACGGGCCAGGGCCAGCAGCGTCGGGAGCGAGGGCTGGCGGTGGCCCGTCTCGAGCCGGGAGAGGTGTGCCGCGGAGAGCCCGGCCCGCTGCGCGGCGGCCTCCAGGGTCAGTCCGCGCCGCCGGCGAAGGCCGCGCAGCTGCGGCGCGACGTCCGGCAGGGCGTCAGCGGTGACAGCAGTGGCAGCAGTGGCAGCAGTGGCAGCAGTGGCAGCGTCGGAGGATGCGGCAGGGTCCGGGGACGGCTCCCCGGGGAGGTGCTCCATGCCTCCATTCCGCCAGGAACTTTCCTCCGAGGCAAATTTCTTGCCCCAGAGGCAAAAGCCCGAAAGACCCGCCTCAGCGCTGCGCGACCGCCTGCTTGACCAGCGTCTTCCCGAAGTCCCACATCAGCCCGCCACCACCGTGGGCGTCGTCCATCACCGCCGTGAACGCGGTGACGAAGCGGTCCACGTCCGCCTCGTCGATGACCAGCGGCGGAATCAGCTTGATCACCTCCAGATGGTCCCCCGACACCTGCGTCAGGATCCGGTGGCGCTGGAGCAGCGGGACGACGACCATCTGCGCGAAGAGACCCTTCCGGGCCGCCTGCAGCATCGTCCAGCGGCTGCGCAGACCGAGCGACGAGGGCCGGCCGAACTCGATCCCGATCATCAGCCCGCGCCCGCGGATCTCGTGCAGCAGCTCGTAGCGCGGCACGAGCTCCCTCAGGCGCGAGGAGAGCAGCTCGCCCGTCCGGCGCGCGTGCGCCACCGTCCCCTCGTTCTCCATGACCGAGAGCACGGCCAGCCCGGCGGCCATGGCCTGCGCGTTCGAGCCGAAGCTGGCGGAGTGGACGAGGACGCGGTCCATGGACGAGTAGACCTTCTTGAAGATCCAGTCCTTGCCGAGCGTCGCGCCGACGGGAACGTACCCGCCGGAGAGCGCCTTGGCGACACAGAGCAGGTCCGGCTCGACGCCTTCCTCGTGCTGGTACGCGTAGAAGTCACCGGTCCTGCCGAGCCCGGTCTGCACCTCGTCGGCGATCAGCACGGCGCCGTGCCGGTGCAGCAGCTCCTGCGCGGCGCGCAGGAAGCCGGGCGGGGCCTCGTGCACCCCCTTGCCCTGGATGGGCTCGACCACGAAGCCGGCCACATCACCCTTGCGCAGCTCGCGCTCCAGCGCGTCGAGATCGCCGAGCGCGATCGCGGTGTCGGGCAGCAGCGGGGCGAAGCCGTCCCGGAAGCCCTTCTCCCCGTTGACCGAGAGGGAGCCCGTGGTCAGGCCGTGGAAGGCGTGGGAGCAGTAGAGGATCCTGGGCTTCCCGGTGGCGTACCGGGCGAACTTCAGGGCGGTCTCCACCGCTTCCGTACCGCTGTTCCCGAAGAAGACGCGGTCGAGGTGCGGGCTGTGGGCGAGCAGCTTCTCGGCGAGCAGGCCGGGCAGCGGCTGGCAGTCGAAGCGGGTGAGGTCGGCGAGCTGGGCGTCGAGGACGTCGTGGAGGGCCTTGCGGACCACGGGGTGGTGCCGGCCGAGGCCCATGACGCCGAAGCCGGCCAGCATGTCGAGGTGGTCCTGGCCGTCGGCGTCCCAGAAGTGGGCACCCTCGGCCCGTTCGTAGACCTTGTCGAAGCCGATCGTGTGCAGCATGCGCGGGAGCTGGTGGTTGAGGTACCGGCCGTGCAGCTCGTAGCGCTCCGCGCCGCGTTCGGCGAGCAGTGCCGAGAGGTCGAACTCCTTGCTCATCGCCCCTTCTTCCGGGTCAGTGCGGCGCTGATGTTCCCGGCGATCTCCACCGGGGTGAGGCCGAGGTCGGCGAGCACCTCGCCGCGCTTGGCGTGGGCGAGGAACTGTTCGGGGATCCCGAAGGTCCGCAGGGGGACGTCGACGCCCGCGTCGCGCAGGGCCTGGCCGACGGCCGCGCCGACGCCTCCGGTACGGATGCCGTCCTCGACGACGGCGACCAGGCGGTGCCGCTCGGCGAGCGGGGCGAGGGCCTCGTCGACGGGTTTGACCCAGCGCGGGTCGACGACGGTGCAGCGGACGCCCCGCCCGGCGAGCAGGTCGGCGGCCTGGAGACAGACCTCGGCCATGACCCCGACGGCGACGAGGAGCACGTCCGCGTCGAGCCCGCCCCCGAGCAGGATGTCCATGGAGCCGATCCGGCCGACGGCCGGGACCGGCGGCCCCACGGTCTCCTTGGGGAACCGCAGCACGGTCGGGGCGTCGTCCACGGCGACGGCCTCGCGCAGCTGGGCGCGCAGCTGGGCGGCGTCGCGCGGGGCGGCGATCCGCAGCCCCGGCACGACCTGGAGGACGGAGAGGTCCCACATGCCGTTGTGGGAGGGGCCGTCGGTGCCGGTGACCCCGGCCCGGTCGAGGACGAACGTCACGCCGCACCTGTGCAGGGCCACGTCCATGAGCAGCTGGTCGAAGGCGCGGTTCAGGAAGGTCGCGTAGACGGCGACGACCGGATGGAGTCCGCCGGTCGCGAGGCCGGCGGCCGAGACGACGGCGTGCTGCTCGGCGATGCCGACGTCCCAGACCCGGTCGGGGAAGCGCTCCGCGAACTTCGTCAGGCCGACGGGGTGGAGCATGGCCGCGGTGATCGCGACGACGTCCGGCCGCTCGGCCCCGATCTCGGCGATCGCGTCCCCGAAGACGGAGGTCCAGGAGGGGCCGGCCGACGGGGCGAGCGGTTCGCAGGTGACCGGGTCCATCGCGCCGACGGCGTGGAAGCGGTCCGCCTCGTCCTCCAGGGCGGGGCGGTAGCCGCGGCCCTTCTCGGTGAGGCAGTGCACGAGCACGGGCCCGTGGAAGCGCCGGGCGCGGCGCAGGGCCGACTCGACGGCCGCGATGTCATGGCCGTCGACGGGACCGAGGTACTTCAGCCCCAGGTCCTCGAAGAGCCCCTGGGGGGCGAACGCGTCCTTGAACCCCTTCTTGGCGCCGTGCAGCGAGCCGTAGAGCGGCTGTCCGATCACGGGCGTGTGCTGGAGGACGTCCTTGCCCCAGGCGAGGACCCGCTCGTAGCCCTCGCTGGTCCGCAGGGCGGCCAGGTGGTCGGCGAGTCCGCCGATCGTCGGGGCGTAGGAGCGCTCGTTGTCGTTGACGACGACGATCAGCGGCCGGTCGGGCGCGGCGGCGATGGTGTTGAGCGCCTCCCAGGCCATCCCGCCGGTGAGGGCGCCGTCGCCGATGACGGCGACCACGTGGTCGTCCTTCTCCAGCACCTCGTTGGCCTTGGCCAGGCCGTCGGCCCAGCCGAGGACGGTCGAGGCGTGCGAGTTCTCGATGACGTCGTGCTCCGACTCCTCGCGGGAGGGGTAGCCGGACAGTCCGCCCTTGCTGCGCAGCTTGGAGAAGTCCTGGCGTCCGGTGAGGAGTTTGTGGACGTAGCTCTGGTGCCCGGTGTCCCACAGGATGCGGTCGTCGGGCGAGTCGAAGACCCGGTGCAGCGCGATGGTCAGCTCCACCACGCCGAGATTGGGTCCCAGATGGCCGCCCGTCCTGGCGACCGCGTGGATCAGGAACTGCCGGATCTCCTCGGCCAGTTCGTCGAGCTCCGCGCCGCCCAGCGGCCGGAGGTCGCGCGGCCCCCGGATGTTCTCCAGAATCGTCATGCTCGGCCCCCTCTCGTCGTACGGTGCTCGGCCGTGCGGGAAGCCCGCGCCCGGTGGGCTCGCGGGCCTCCCGTACGCGTCACGTCATCCGCGGTTGCCGGAGACGGTCTCGCGGGCCGCCCTCAGGGACTCCTTCAGCGAGCCCATGGTGGCGAGGACGGCGGTCGGTTCGTAGCCGCAGTGCGCCATGCAGTTGGCGCAGCGCGGGTCCTTGCCCCGGCCGTACTTGTCCCAGTCGGTCTCCTCGATCAGCTCCCGGTAGGTGGGGACGTAGCCGTCGCTCATCAGGTAGCAGGGCCGCTGCCAGCCGAAGAGCGAGTAGTTCGGGATCGCCCACGCGGTGCACGGGAAGTCGGCCTTGCCCTCCAGGAAGTCCAGGAAGAGCGGCGAGTGGTTGAGCCGCCACCGGCTCCGGTTGCCGCCCGCGAAGGCCTTCTTGAAGAGCTCGCGGGTCTGCTCGACACCGAGGAAGTGCTCCTGGTCCGGCGCCTTCTCGTAGGCGTACGCCGGCGAGATCATCATCTCGTCGACCTGGAGGTCGTCGTTGAGGTAGTTGAGCACCTCGATGATGGTCTGCGGGGTGTCGGTGTTGAAGAAGGTCGAGTTGGTGGTGACCCGGAAACCGAGCCGCTTGGCCTCCTTGATCGCCGCCACCGCCTCGTCGAACACGCCTTCCTTGGCGACGGATTCGTCGTGCCGCTCGCGCAGCCCGTCGATGTGCACCGCGAAGGCGAAGTACGGGGAGGGGGTGAACTTCTCCAGCTTCTTGCGCATCAGCATCGCGTTGGTGCAGAGGAAGACGTACTTGCGCTTGGCGACCAACTGGCGCACGATCTCGTCGATCTGAGGGTGCATCAGCGGCTCGCCGCCGGCGATGGAGACCATCGGCGCACCGGACTCCAGGACCGCGCCGACCGCCTGGGCGACCGGCATGCGCTGCTTCAGCACCCCGGCCGGGTGCTGGATCTTGCCGCAGCCCTCACATGCCAGGTTGCAGGCGTACAGCGGCTCCAATTCCACGATCAGCGGGAACTTCTCGCGCTTGCGGAGCTTCTGTTCGATGAGATAGGTCCCGACCCGGACGGACTGACGGAGCGGCATGGCCATAACTCGCTCACCTCCTGGGGAGCAGCAAAGAACGGTGCCATTCGAAGAATGCGGGAAGGACGGCACGAAGAACACGGAAAGCCGATATTCCACCGCGTACCGTGCCGATCCGGACCAGTTCATGTTCTGGAGCGTCCACGACCACCCGTACGGCCGCAACCGGACGCGGTCCGGCCGCCAGCGCGGTACGGAGCGTGGCGGCGGACTCCATGTCGACGGCGATGGCCCCGGTGGCGCGCAGCTCGGCCCGCTCGTGGCCCCGGACGACATGGTCGGAGCAGGTCAGCGGGCCGGTGTGGACGGTCCGCCCGGGCAGCGCCCGGGTCAGGGCCTTCACCAGGAGCTCTGTCCCGGTACAGGCCGTGACGGCGTCGGGCCCGCCGGGCGCGCCCCGGGTCTCGTCGGCGACGATCAGGTCCCCGGGGTGCATCCCGGGGGCGAGCCCGGCGCAGAAGCCCGAGGCGATGACGGCGGCGTCCCGCCAGGGGTCCCGGTCGAGGGCCCGGGCGACGCCACGCCGGGCGTGGGCGGGCCCCATGCCCGTGCGCACGACCGTGAACGGGCCGGGCGCGCCGGACCGCTCGCCGCTGCGCAGGGCGAGCTGCTCGATGCCGAGCGCGCAGGCGATCAGCAACGGCGGCGGCTGCGCGGAGCCGGCCGGCGGCGGCCCCGGCTCTTGGCCCATCAGCCCTCCCTGGAGACGGCCGGTTCGCCGTTCAGATAGCGGCCGAGGGCCGTGAGCGGGAACACCTGCCGGTAGAGGTGGTAGTTGATGGAGAAGTCCCAGGGGAAGCCCGTGCCGGTGAAGTACGGCTCGTCCCACGAGCCGTCCGGCCGCTGCGTCGCGGCGAGCCAGGCGATGCCCCGTTCGACCGCCTTGGTCTCGCGTCCGCCGGCCGCGAGCAGGGCGAGCAGCGCCCAGGCGGTCTGCGAGGCGGTCGAGACGCCGGGCCCGACCCAGGGCTGCTCCTTGTACGTGCGCAGGTCCTCGCCCCAGCCGCCGTCCTCGTTCTGCACGGACTCCAGCCAGCCGACGGCCCGGCGGATCGCGGGGTGGGAGCGGGGCATCCCGGCGGCGGTGAGTGCGGGGACCACCGAGCCGGTCCCGTACACGTAGTTGACGCCCCAGCGTCCGAACCAGGCGCCGTTCGGCTCCTGTTCGGCGAGCAGCCACTCGATTCCCCTGCGGGTACGGGGGTGGTGGGCCCTGCCCTCGTAGGCGAGCATCTCCACCACATGGGCGGTGACGTCGGCCGAGGGCGGGTCGATGACCTCGCCGAAGTCGCAGAACGGCAGCCGGTTGGGGAAGGGGCTGGTGTTGTCGGCGTCGAACGCGGCCCAGGCCCCGTTCTTCGACTGCATCCCGAGGGTCCAGCGGCCGCCGCGTGCGATGGCCGACTCGACCCGGGAGGGGTCGGGGTGCTTGACGCGGCGCAGCGCGAGGATGACCTCGGCGGTGTCGTCGATGTCCGGGTAGTTGTCGTTGTGGAACTCGAACGCCCAGCCGCCCGGGGGCAGTCCGGGCCTGCGGACGGTCCAGTCGCCGGGCCGGACGATCTCCTCGCCGAGCATCCAGTCAGCGGCCCGGACAAGGGCCGGGTGGTCGGCCGGGAGGCCCGCGTCGGCGAGGGCGATGGTGGCCAGGCAGGTGTCCCAGACGGGCGACTGACAGGCCTCGATCATGCGCGAACCGTCCTCGCGCCACACGGCGAACCGGTCGAGGGACTCCAACCCCGCCCGCATGACCGGGTGTTCCAGGTCGTAGCCGAGGAGATGCAGGGCGATCACCGAGTAGACGGCGGGGGGCTGGATGCCGCCCCAGCAGCCGTCGTTCTCCTGGCGCTCGACGATCCAGCGGGCCGCGACGTTCATGGCCGCCGTACGCAGCCGGCGCGGGGCTACCTTGCCGTAGACGTGCAGCGCCTTGTCGAGCCGCTGGAAGAAGCCGTCCCAACTCGCCACCGAAGCAGAGGGTTTCACCGGGTTCGGCCGGGCCGGATCGGTGTGCAGCTCGTCCAGCGGGAAGGGCGCGGGCCGCACCGGCCGCTTGGCGGAGACCACGGTGAGCGGCACGATCGTCTGCCGCGCCCAGCAGCCGAAGTCGTAGACGTTGAGCGGGAACCACTTCGGCAGGAAGATCAGCTCGGGCGGCAGCTCGGGCAGGTCGTCCCACTTCCACCAGCCGAAGAGGGCGAGCCAGATCCGGGTGAAGACCCGGGAGGCGGCGATCCCGCCCCGCTCGCGGATCCAGGCGGCGGCCGGGGCCATGTGCGGGTCCTCGGGGAGGTCCCCGGCCAGGCGCAGCGCGACGTACGCCTCGATGGTGGTGGAGAGCTCGCCCGGGCCGCCGTAGAACGTGGCCCAGGTGCCGTCCTCGCGCTGCTCGCCGCGGATGAACAGGGCGGCGGCGCGGGTGGTCTCCTCGTCCCGGATGCCGAGGAACTGGCGCAGCAGGAGGTCCTCGGCGTCCATGGTGACGTTGGTCTCCAGGTCGCCCTTCCACCAGCCTTCGGCGTCCTGGCGGCCGAGCAGATGTGCGATGGAGCGTTCCGTCGCCCGTTCGACGGCCTCGTCGAGGCCGCTCCCGGCGGGCGCGGTGGCGGTGGTGTCGCTGGCCGCGGCTGCCCGGGGGCCCACGGCCCCGGCGCTTCCGTCGGTCGTCGCTGTCATGGCTTCCCCTTCGTGCAGTCGAATACTTCTGCTTCTTCGGGTCTGCCGTCGGCCGGTGCCGGGTGGCACCGGCCGGCGACCGCGCGCTCATATCAGGGTGATGGTGATCATCTCTTCCGTACGACGACGAAGTCGGCGAGCGCGGTGAGCTGCGCCCTGATCCTCTCGGGCATGTCCACCTCGTGCAGCGCACGGACGGCGATGGTGTGCTGGCGGCGGGCCTCCTCGGAGGTCCACTCGCGGCCGCCGGCCTCCTCGATGAGAGCGGCGCGGGTGGCGAACTCCTCCTCGGAGAAGGTCTCGAAGTCGCTGCTCTTGGCGTCGGCGGCGAGCAGTTCGCCGAGCCGCTCGGAGGCCGGTCCGCCGGCCGCGAGGGCGGCGACGACGGGCAGGGACTTCTTGCGCTGGCGGAGGTCGCTCCAGGTCTGCTTGCCGGTCGACTCCGGGTCGCCCCAGATGCCGAGCAGATCGTCGACGGCCTGGAAGGCGAGGCCGAGGTGGTAGCCGTACTCCTCCAGCTTGTCCGCCGTACGGTCGTCGGCGCCGCCGAGGACGGCGCCGATGGAGACGGCGCAGGCGAGCAGGGCACCGGTCTTGTTGCCCTCCATCTCCAGGCACTCCTCGACGGTGACCCGCTCGCGGTGCTCGTAGGAGATGTCCTGGGCCTGACCGTCGATCAGCTTCCGCGTGGCGGTGGTCAGTCGGCGGGTGGCGCGGCCGGCCTCGACGGTGCCGATCTCGAGCAGCAGCTCGTTGGCGAGCGCGAAGAGCGCGTCGCCGACGAGGATCGCCTGCGCGGGTCCGTGCACCTTCCAGACGGTGTCGCGGTGGCGCCGCTGCTCGTCGCCGTCCATCAGGTCGTCGTGCAGCAGCGAGAAGTTGTGCACCAGCTCCACGGCGACGGCGCCGGGGATGCCGACCTCGGGCGCGACGCCCGCGGCCTCGGCGGAGAGCAGCGCGAGGGCCGGCCGTACGGCCTTGCCGCTGTCGCCCTCGGCCGGGTTGCCCTGGGCGTCGATCCAGCCGAAGTGGTAGGCGGCGACGGTGTCCATGGGCGGGGCGAGCCGGTCGACGGCCGCCCGCAGGACGGGGGTGGACAGGGTCCGCCCGCGCTCCAGCAGAGCGGTGACGTCCGCGGTGTCGACGGCCGGATTCGCCGGGGGCACAGTCGGCACGGTCTCTCCTCTTGTTCCAGAACTCACACTCATACCGCCTCCTGCAGCGGATGTTCATGACGGCGGCCGAGGGCGGAGAGCGCGGCGCCCGCGGCGCTGAAACCGCTGCGGACGGCGCCCTCCATGGTCGCGGGCCAGCCGGTGGCGGTCCACGCGCCGGCCAGGTACAGGCCCGGTGCGTGGGTGCGGGCGGCGGGGCGGAGCCGGCCGACGCCCGGAGTGGGGGCGAACGTCGCTGTCCGCTCCCGGGTGACGAAGAAGTCGCGGACGCCGGCGCCGCGGGCGGCGGGCAGCAGGCGCTCCAGCTCCGGCAGGTAGCGCTCGCGCAGGGCGGCGACGGGGGCGTCGATCTCGTCCTGGGCGGCGGACTGGGAGACGGCCAGGTACTGTCCGCCCACCCGTCGCCCACCACCGCCCTTGCTCGAGGGCCCTTCGGGCCCGCCCCTCAGCAGGCCAGAAGAGTCGGTGCGGTCGAAGACCCACTGCACCGGGGAACCGAGCGCGGTGAAGAACGGCTGCCTCAGCACCTTGCGGTCGTAGACGACGTGCACGTTGAGGATGGGCGCGGTGCCGATGTCGAGCAGCCGGTCGGGGTCGTCGAGGGCGCCGTCGGGCAGGAGTTCGCGGGTCTCGCGCTGCGGTACGGCGAGGACGACGGCGTCCGCCTCGATCGTCTCCCCCGGTACGTCGACGGTCCAGCGGCCGTCCTCGGTACGGGTGATCCGCTCGGCCTTGGTCCGCAGTTCGGTACGGACGCCGAGGGAGTCGAGGGCCTTGCGGGCGAGGGTGTCGTGGAGATCGCCGAGCGGCACGTGCGCCCAGCCGATGTCGGCGGCGCCGGGCTCGGAGAGCAGACCGGTCTTGAAGACCATGGCGGCCAGGCCCATGGAGGCGTCCGGCGCGGTGGCGTTGAGGGTGGCGACGCCGACCAGGTCCCAGAGCGCCTCGATGGCGCGCGGGGACTGGCCGTGGCGGCCCAGCCAGGTGGCGAAGTCGATGCCGTCGAGGGCCGGGTCGGCGGGGTCGAGGCCCTTGAGCGCGAGCGCGGCGCGGCCGACGCTCGCCCGCTCGGCGAGGGAGAGGTGCGGATAGGTCGCCAGGCTCGCCGCGAGGTGCAGCGGTACGGGCAGGTTGGTGCGGCGCAGCCGTCCCAGGCGGGGGCCGCGGGGGTGCGCGACGTCGAGGACCGGCACGTCGAGCCGGTCCTGGAGCGGCGCGAGGTGGGCGCCCTCGACCCGGTCGAGGAACCACCGGTAGGCGGTGCAGCAGCGCAGGTAGACGTGCTGCCCGTTGTCGACGGTGAGGTCGCCGCGCCGGAAGGAGAACGCGAGTCCGCCGAGCCTCGGCCGTCCTTCGAGGAGCGTCACGCGCACCCCGGCGTCGGCGAGTTGGAGCGCGGCGGTGACGCCGGCGAGACCGCCGCCGATCACGACGGCGTGCGAAGCGGCGCCGTCCCGGTCCGTCCCACGCTCGGTCATGCCGCCTCCCCTCGGGTCGTCGCAGGCAGGGACGCCGCCGTGCGGCGCGAGGTTGCCCGGTGCCGGGTCACGTACCGCCCCATCAGGTACGCCTCCTGACGGTCCGTCGGGAGATGTGGCGGGTGTCGATACCGGAGAGGCCGCGCACGGCGACGTACGCCTTCTCCCGGCCGGGCAGCGAGACGCGGCCGCGCAGCACCGCCTCCGGGTCGCGCTCGATCCGGTCGAGGAGCCTGCGGTAGATGCCGGCCATGGCGGCGACGCAGGCGCCGCTGCGCCGGTCGAGCATGGGCAGCAGCCGGTAGCCCTCGGCGAACAGGGCGCGGGCGCGGCGGACTTCGAAGTGGACGAGACCGGCGAAGTCGGCCCCGGGGGGCGGGGTCTCGCTCGCGAAGCCGTCGCCGCAGCCGAACTTGGCCAGGTCGTCGGCGGGCAGGTAGGTGCGCCCGTTGCCGGCGTCCTCGCGTACGTCCCGGAGGATGTTGGTGAGCTGGAGGGCCAGGCCCAGGGTGTCGGCGTACTCGGACGCGCGCTCCACGCCGTGCGCGCCGGGCTGGGTGCCGAAGACGCCGAGCGAGAGCCGGCCGATGGCGCCCGCGACGCACCGGCAGTAGACCTTGAGGTCGTCCCAGGTCTCGTAGGTCTCGCCGCGGACGTCCATGAGGACGCCGTCGATGAGCTCGTCGAGGCCGCCGAGCGGGATCGGGAAGCGCCGGGAGGCGTCGGCGAGGGCCACGGCGACGGGGTCGGTGTCGTCCTCCTCGACCTTGTCGTGCCGAACCCGGTCCAGGAGCGCGCGGGTCGCCTCCAGTCGCTCCCGCTTGGCCTCGGGCGCGAGTGTGCCGTCGCCGATGTCGTCGACGCGGCGCGAGAACGCGTACAACGCGGACATGGCCTGCCGCTTCTCGGTCGGCAGGAGCCTGATCCCGTAGGCGAAGTTACGGGCCTGCTGTCCGGTGACGGCCTCGCAGTAGCTGTACGCGGCCTGTACCGGCGCGGACGTCTCCGTCTGTCCCTCCACGGTCCGGCTCACCCCTCTCTCCGCGCTCGCAGCAGGACCGTTCCCGCTTCACGCATCAGACTCGGCTTGGTGGGCTTGGGGGGCTCCGGCAGGACGTCGAACCCGGCGGCGGCGATCGCGTCGAGCGCGGCGAGCCCGCCGGCGGTGAAGCCGGTGAGCAGCAGCCGCAGCCGGCCGCGCACGCTGGCCACCAGCGGGATGCCGTCGTGCAGCAGGGCGCGGGCGCGGTCGGCCTCGAAGGCGATCAGGGCGCGCACCGAGGCGTTCCCGGTCGGCCGGGCGAGGTCGTCCTCGGTGACGTGGAACCGCTTCATGTCCTCGGCGGGCAGGTAGATCCGGTCCCGGCCGAGATCCTCGGTGACGTCCTGGAGGTGCTCGACGATCTGCAGGGCGGTGCAGACCGCGTCGGAGCGGCGGACGCGCTCGGGGGTGGCGGTGCCGGTGATCCCGAGGACGAGCCGGCCGACGGGGTTCGCGGAGAGTTCGCAGTACGCGACGAGGTCGTCGTAGGTCTCGTAGCGGCGCACCAGCTGGTCCTGGCGGTTGGCCGCGATCAGGCCGAGGAACGGCTCGGGGGTGAGCCCGCGGCGCCGCACGGTCGGCCGGAGGGCGCGGAGCAGGGGGTGGTGCGGGGTTCCGTCGAAGACCCGCAGGAGGTCGGTCTCGAAGGCGTCGAGCATCGCGAGCCGGTCCTCGGCCCGTTCGGGGGCGACGCCGAGGTGGCGGGCGTCGGCTCCGCCGGGGGCGAGGTCGCCGTCGCCGATGTCGTCGACGAGCCGGGCGTAGCCGTAGACGGCCATGAGGTCGTCGCGCCAGTCCCGGGGCAGGAAGAAGGGGGCCACGGGGAAGTTCTCGTGCGCGGCCTTGTCGAGCGTGGTGCGCGAGGAGGCGTCGGGGCGCACCTGTCGGGTTCCCGTCACCGGCCGCTGCCCGACGCGGGGACGGCGACACCCTCGTGGAGCTGGAGATTTCGCGTCATGGCCGTCACATCTCCTGTTCTACACTGCCGATCCAATCCATCCTATTTCGGACACGCCACCGGTCCGCCCGGGAGGGCTCACCGCCTGACGCCCGGGGAGGCCTAGGGGTTATCGCCCCACTTGCCACGAATCAGCACCGGTACAGCTTACGTTGTACAACGCCGAGTGCCTCGTCGGGGTGCCGGGCGCTTTGCGAAAACATCACCCGATTCGCCAACCCTCCGCCGGGGAGCGGGAGTTCGGCCCGGCAACCGGCCCTCAGTCGGCGCGGGCGCCGGAGACCACCAGGGCGAGGGTGGACTCGACGACGTCGGCGCGGCGCTGTTCCGGGAGGCCGCCCAGCGGGCCGTCGAGGAGCAGGAGCGACAGCCCGTGCACGGCCGACCACGTGGCGGCCTCGGCTGCGGGCCGGGCGCGGCGCGGGATGGGTCCGGCCCCGGCGAGGGCGTTCAGGGCCTCCGTGAGCAGGGCGAAGGCCCGGATCTCGGGTTCCGGTTCGGCCGGGCGGCCGGGCGGCGCCCAGGGCTCGCCGCAGGCCGCGCGCGGGGTGCAGAAGGCCGCCCGGTAGAGGCCGGGCTTGTCGAGGGCGAAGCCGACGTAGCCCCGGCCGAGGGCGGTGAGGCGCAGCTCGGCGGCGACGGTGGGGTCGTCGGCGCCGGGGACGCGCTCGGCGGCGCGCTCCATCGACTCGGCGAGCGCCCGCTGGGCGTGGGTCTTGACGGCTGTCAGCAGCTCGCCGCGGCCGTCGAAGTGCCGGTAGGCGGCGGTGGGCGAGACGCCGACCCGGCGGGCCGCCTCGCGCAGCACCACGCGTTCGGGACCGCCGTCCGTGGCGAGGTCGACGGCGGCGCAGATCAGCGCGTTGCGCAGATCGCCGTGGTGGTAGGTCTTTCCCCCCGAGATCGCTGCCATGGGCTCATCCTGCCCGATGTTGACCGCATGAACATTCCAGGTCGGGGGCGCACGGCGGCGCCGGGAACGCGAAGGGCCCCCGCCGGCTCGGCGGGGGCCCTTCGTCCACGGTTCGCGGCTTACCTCGCGGTCTCGCGCTCGTACGCCCGCAGGACTTCCTCCGTGGGCCCGTCCATCAGGAGCTCGCCCTTCTCCAGCCACAGGACGCGGTCGCAGGTGTCCCTGATCGACTTGTTGCTGTGGCTGACCAGGAAGACCGTGCCGGCTTCCTTGCGGAGCTCCCGGATGCGCTGCTCGGAGCGGATCTGGAACCTGCGGTCACCGGTCGCCAGGGCCTCGTCGATCATGAGGACGTCGTGGTTCTTGGCGGCCGCGATGGCGAAGCGGAGCCGGGCGCCCATGCCGGAGGAGTACGTCCGCATGGGCAGGCTGATGAAGTCGCCCTTCTCGTTGATGCCCGAGAAGTCGACGATGCCCTGGTAGCGCTCGCGGATCTCTTCCTTGCTCATGCCCATGGCGAGGCCGCCGAGGATCACGTTGCGCTCGCCGGTGAGGTCGTTCATCAGGGCGGCGTTGACGCCGAGCAGCGAGGGCTGGCCGTCCGTGTAGACCTTGCCGCTCTCGGTGGGGAGCAGGCCGGCGATGGCGCGCAGCAGGGTCGACTTGCCGGATCCGTTGCTGCCGATGAGGCCGATGGCCTCGCCCCGGTAGGCGGTGAAGGTGACTCCGCGTACGGCGTGCACCTTGCGGACGCCGCGGGTGACCTCGGCCTTGCCCTTGCCGAGGATCCGGCTGAGGGCGGCGGTGGCGCTGCCCTTGCCGCCGCCTCCGGTGTTCACCCGGTAGACGATGTGGACGTCGTCGGCGATGACGGTGGGAACGCGTCCCTGGTCGATGTCAGCCACGGCCGTACCTCTCCTCGGCCTTCCAGAAGTAGACGAAGCCGCCGATGCCGGCCGCGAGGGCCCAGCCGAGCGCGGTGGCCCAGACGTGCGTCGGCAGGTTCTCGGAGCCGTAACCGTCGATCAGCGCGAAGCGGATCAGGTCCATGTAGACGGCGGCGGGGTTGTACATGAGGACGTCGGCGATCCAGGCCGGCTTGTCCGCGAGCATCACCGGGATGGAGAACATGACGCCGGACGCGTACATCCAGGTGCGCATGACGAACGGCATGAGCTGGGCGAGGTCGGGGGTCTTGGAACCCATCCGCGCCATGATCATGGCCAGTCCGATGTTGAACACGAACTGCAGGAAGAGCGCGGGGATCAGCAGCAGCCAGCTCATGGAGGGGTAGCTGCCGAAGGCGATCGCGACGGCGGCCAGCACGATCATGGAGAACAGCAGCTGCTGGAGCTGCTGGAGCGCGAACGAGATGGGCAGCGAGGCGCGCGGGAAGTGCAGCGCCCGGACGAGCCCGAGGTTGCCCGCGATCGCCCGCACGCCTGCCATGACCGAGCTCTGGGTGAAGGTGAAGACGAAGATCCCGGTGACCAGGAAGGGGATGTAGACCTCGGTCGCCATGCCCCGGCCGGCGTCCAGGATCAGGCCGAAGATCAGGAAGTAGACCAGCGCGTTCAGCAAGGGGGTCGCCACCTGCCAGATCTGGCCGAGTTTCGCCTGGCTGTACTGCGCCGTGAGCTTCGCCGAGGAGAAGGCGACGATGAAGTGGCGCCGCCCCCACAGCTGGCGGATGTACTCGAAGAACCCGGGCCGGGCGCCGCTGACCGACAGACCGTACTTGGCTGCCAGCTCGGCCGGCGTCAGGCCGTCGTCGGCGGACGGCGGGGCGCTCGTCGCGACCGCGCCGTCGTGGGTTGTGTCACTCACAGGTCGGAACTTTCGTATTCAGATGCGTGGCAGGTCGGGCACCACGTGTCAGACGACGGGCGGGCGTCCCAGTCGGGTCAGCCGCCACACCGTACGCCATTTCATGGGCCGGCGCGGTCCGCAGGGGGTGGCCCAGCCTTCCCGGAATCCGCCGAGCCACGCCTTGAGAGCGGGGCCGGAGGGGCGCCGCGCGAGGGTGAGGAGCAGCCAGACACCGAGGTAGACGGGGACCAGGAGAGCGGGGAGGTTGCGCCGGGCCAGCCATACCCGGTTGCGGGCCACGTTGTAGTGGTACGTCGCGTGCCGGGACGGTGGCGTGGTGGGGTGGAGCAGCACCATGTCGGAACGGTAGTCGATCATCCAGTTGGCGTCGAGGGCCCGCCAGGCCAGATCCGTCTCCTCGTGCGCGTAGAAGAACTCGTCGGGCAGGCCGCCGACTTCGTCGAGGACCTGGGTGCGGACGGCGTTCGCGCCACCGAGGAAGGTGGTCACCCGCGAGGACCGCATGGGGTCGGCGGCGCGCAGCCTCGGGACGTGCCGGCGCTGGGTGAGGCCGGTCTCGGGGTCCGCGATCCGGAAGCTGATGATGCCCAGCTTCTCGTCGGCGGCGAAGGCCTGGCGGACCAGCTCGGCGGTGTCCGTACGGGCCAGCAGACCGTCGTCGTCCAGGAAGAGCAGGGCGTCGACGGGGCCGCAGGGGCCTTCGGGGCCGAAGGCCTCGATGCCGACGTTCCGGCCACCGGGGATGCCCAGGTTCTCGGGCAGGTCGACGGTGTGGACGCCCTCGGGCACCCCCGTGACGGGGGCGCCGTTGCCGACGACGACGACCTCGACCGGGTCGCCCTCCTGGCGGGCCACCGAGTCCAGCAGCGCGCGCAGGTCGTCCGGACGGTTGCCCATCGTGATGATGACGGCACCCAGCTTCATCGACGTACTCACGCTCGTCCTCCCCCTGCTTGTCGTCGTCACATCTGTCGTCGGCATGCTCGTGGCCATGTCAGGCGGTCCTCACTTCAACCGGCTCGACGCCAGGATCGACACCAGGTGCAGCAGCGTCTGGAGGAGCGCGATGCCGGCGAGGACCGCGACGCCGAGACGGGTGAAGAACAGGTCGTCCCGGACCGCGTCGAGGATCGCCAGGACCAGGATCAGCAGGGACGCCTCGATCCCGAGGACCAGGCGGTGGAACTTCAGCGCCCCGGCCGCCCGGCGGGCGAGGGCCATGCCGGAGGAGCGCGGCTCGCTCGCCGCCTCCTTGACCGGCGGCAGCCCGCCCTGGTGGCGGGCGACGCCGACGAGGTCGGTCTCCGCCTTGATCAGGATCGCGCCGAGCGCGGCGAGGGTGCCGAGGAAGGCCCACAGCCAGTCGATCCGGCCGCTGCCCCACAGGTCGGCGGCGCGCAGGCCGAAGCCGACCAGGACGGCCGCGTCGCACAGGTACGCGCCGACGCGGTCCAGGTAGACGCCCGAGAGCGAGAACTGCTTCTTCCAGCGGGCGACCTCACCGTCGACGCAGTCGAGCAGCAGATAGAGCTGCACCGCGACGACACCGAGGACCGCGCCCCAGATCCCGGGCACGAGCAGGGCGGGGGCGGCGAGCACGCCACAGATCGTCATCACGTACGTCAGCTGGTTCGGCGTGATGTTCGTGGTGACCAGGCGGCGGGTGATGCGCAGCGAGATCTCGCGCATGTACAGGCGGCCGCCCCAGTGCTCTCCGCTGCGCCGGTCCTTCACACCCGCCGGGTGCACGACCGGGCGGAGCTCAGCTACGGATGGTCTTGGCATAGTCGGCGTACGCGTCCCTGATCTGGTCGTCGGAGAGTTCGAGGTGTTCGAGGATGGTGAAGCGGCCGGGACGCGTCTGCGGGGCGAAGGAGACGGCCCGGACGAACTCGTCCACGTCGAATCCCATCTCCTCGGGCGTCACGGGCAGACCGTGCCGGCGCAGCGTCTCGACGATCTGGAGCGAGCCCTCGGCGGCACCGCGCAGGTGCATCGCGAAGGCGGCGCCGAGGCCGCACTGCTCGCCGTGGCTGGCGGCGCGCTGGGGATAGAGCAGGTCGAAGGCGTGGCTGATCTCGTGGCAGGCGCCCGAGGAGGGCCGGGTGTCGCCGCTGATCGACATGGCGATGCCGGACATCACCAGGCCCTCGGAGAGGGTGACCAGGAAGTCGTCGTCGCCGACGCCGCCGGGGTGGCGGAGCACCGCCTCGCCGGCGCTGCGGGCCATGGCCGCGGCGAGGCCGTCGACCGGCTCGCCGGTCTCGCGGTGGGAGAGCTCCCAGTCCGCGATGGCGGAGAGGTTGGAGACCGCGTCGCCGATCCCGGAGCGGACGTAGCGCACCGGGGCGTCCCGGATCACGTCGAGGTCGATGACCAGCGCGATCGGGGTCGGCACACCGTACGAGCCGCGCCCGTTGTCGTTGTCCAGGGTGGACACCGGCGAGCAGATGCCGTCGTGCGAGAGGTTGGTGGCGATGGCGACCAGCGGCAGGCCGACCCGGGCCGCCGCGTACTTCGTGACGTCGATGATCTTGCCGCCGCCCAGGGCGACCACGGCGTCGTAGCGCTTGCCCCTTATGGCGTCGGCGAGCTTCACCGCCGCGTCGATCGTGCCGCCGTCGACCGGGTACCAGTCGGCTCCGGGCAGCTCGGGGGCGAAGTGCTCCTTCAGCTTCAGGCCCGAGCCGCCGCTTATGGCGACGGCGATCCGGCCGTTGCTGGAGATCCGCTGGTCGGCGAGGAGGGTGGTGAGGCCCTCCAGCGCTCCGCGGCGGATGTCGACGACGACCGGCGAGGGGATGAGCCGGGTCAGTACTGGCACGCGATCTCACGGCCCTTCGCGAGGTCGTCGTGGTTGTCGATCTCGACCCACTTGACGTCCCCGATGGGTGCCACGTCGATCGTGAAGCCGTCGTCGGCGAGCTTCTGGTAGCCGTCCTCGTAGTACAGGTCCGGGTCGCGCTCGAAGGTGGCCTTCAGGGCGTCGGCGAGCGCCTCGGCGGCCTCGGGCTCGATCAGGGTGACGCCGATGTACTCGCCGGTGGCGGCGGCCGGGTCCATCAGCTTGGTGATCTTCTGGACGCCCTTGCCGTCGGCGGTGACGACCTTCATCTCCTCGTCGGCGAGGGACTTCACCGTGTCGAGGGCGAGGATGATCCGCCGGCCGTCGCCGCGCGCGGCGAGCAGGGTCTGCTCGACGGAGACCGGGTGGACGGTGTCGCCGTTGGCGAGGATCACGCCCTGCTTGAGGACGTCACGCGCGCACCACAGGGAGTAGGCGTTGTTCCACTCCTCGGCCTTGTCGTTGTCGATCAGCGTGATCGACACGCCGTACTGGGCCTCCAGAGCCTCCTTGCGCGCGTACACGGCCTCCTTGCGGTAGCCGACGACGACGGCGACCTCGGTGAGGCCGACCTCCGCGAAGTTCTTCAGCGTGAGGTCGAGCACGGTGGTGTCACCGTCGACGGGCACGAGCGCCTTCGGAAGCGTGTCCGTGTAGGGGCGCAGACGCCGTCCGGCACCGGCTGCCAGTACGAGGCCGATCATGCGGTTTCTCCTTCGTCGTGTACGGCGGGTGCTCCCGAGGACACCCAGAAGCGGATGGACTCCACGAGCACCACGAGCGCGACGACGACCGCCAGGGCGGTGAGCGCCAGGGTGAAGTCACTGCCACGGCTCGCCAGCAGGACGGCGAGGACCGTCACCAGCAGGACGCGGCCCTCGTGACCGCCGATGGTGCGCACCAGCCACGCGGGCGGGGCGCCGGTGCCACCGCGGATGCGGTACACCGTGTCGTAGTGATGGTAGGCGACGGCGGCCACGAGCCCGTAAGCCGCGGGCAAGGCACCGTTCACCTCGGAGCGGGCGGCGAGGATCAGGATCGTGCCGTACTCGGCGGCCCGGAACACCGGGGGTACGAGCCAGTCGAGGGGCCCCTTGAGGGTGTGGGCGACGGCGAGGCCGGAACAGAGGACGTAGAACACGGCGGCGAGCACGACGGCACCCGCGGGCGCCTGCCAGGCGGCGATGAGGAGCCAGACGGCTCCTACGCCGGCGACCACCGGCGGGGCCCAAGCGCCCCTGATGTTCCGGCGGCTCGCCGCTACCAGCTGGGCGAGCGGTCCCGAGTCGGCAAGGTCGGCGAGCGCCTGCGCGGCCCGGTCCGTCCGGCGCGCCCTGCGGGTCAGTGAGCGGAGCACGCGGCCGGCGGTGGTGTACGAGGCGCCGAACGCGCAGCCGATGATCAGCGCCCAGAAGGTGATCCGGGGCGTGGTGACGGCGGTGAGGACCGCGATCATGGCCCAGCGCTCGCCGATCGGCAGGATGATCATCCGGCGGACCCAGACGGTCCAGCCGACGCTGTCGAGCCGGTTGGAGAGGGCCGCGGTGGGGCTGGTGTTGGCCGTGGCGTCGTGGTTGGCCTCGTTGAAGGAGAAGTCCACGACGTGGCGGCAGGTCATGAGGACCATCGCGCCGAGCGCGAGCGCCCACACGTCGTCGCCGTTCCGCGCGGCGCCGAGAGCGAGCCCCGCGTAGAAGGCGTACTCCTTCGCGCGGTCGAAGGTGGCGTCGAGCCAGGCGCCCATCGTCGAGTACTGCAGGGAGTAACGGGCGAGCTGCCCGTCGGTGCAGTCCAGGACGAAGGAGACGAGGAGGAGCAGGCCGGCGGCGACGTACCCGCCGCGCTCGCCCGTTGCGGCGCAGCCGGCCGCGATCAGGGCGGTGAGCAGCGAGGCGGTGGTGACCTGGTTGGGCGTGAGGCCGCGCCGGGCGCACCAGCGGGCGATGTAGCGCGAGTACGGGCTGACGCAGAAGGTGGTGAAGAAGCCGTCGTGGGCCTTCACCGCGGAGCGCAGCCGTACGGCCTCGTCGTCGACGGCGGCGACGGCCGCGCGGGCCTCGTGGCGGGCCTCTGCGTCGGTCGGTACGGCGGCGACGAGGGTGCCGAGCTGGGGCCGGTGCACGGCGACGCCGTCGGCGTCGAGGGCGTCGGCGAGGGCGTCCGGCAGGGTCTCCTCGGTGGCCGCGGGCGCGGGCACGGCGGGGGCGCCGGGCACCGCGGCGTACGCGTCGGTCAGCGCGCGGGCGAGCGCCGGGCGGGCCTCGGGCTGTGCGGTGAGCGCGCCGGGCGCCGCGGTGGCGGGAAAGCGGGGGTCGGTGAGGGCCAGCCGCAGCGCGTGGAGGTGGCCGACGAAGCGCGGGTCGACGACGGCGACCCGCTCACCCGCGGGTACGGCGGCGAGCAGCGCTCCGGTGTCCTGCGGGCCGGAGGCGACCCGTACGTCGAAGCCCAGCGACCGCAGATCGCCGTCGAGCGACGATCCGGGTACCGGCGGACCGGTGAGGATGGCGGTCGACAGACGAACTCACTCCTTGGAGCTGACGGGCGGGCCCTCGGGGCCCATGGCACAGCCCCGGGCACGGCGGCTCGGCCCGGCATCGGGCGGCGGCACGTCGGCTGAGGCTATCGGATGAACAAGGGCGGGAGTTCACCGAGGCTTTGCGGTGCGGACTCCCCCGGGCCCACTCGAATCCGCCCGAGTACGCCATGCCCTGCGGAGATCATCATGGGCGATCGACCCGCCGCCCCACAAACCGTGCCCGGGGACCGCACGGACCCACGGTCGCACGTCTTCCGGGCGAACCCGTATAAGCCCAGGTCAGATGATATGACAACGGTGTTCAGTACCGTGTTGCATATACCCCCCACCCGTAGTTCACTGGCGAATCGAAGCGACTGGAACACCGGCGACACGACACGAGGGAGAGCCGACTCATGGGGGCTGGACACGACCACGGGCACAGCCACGGAGGACCCCCGCCCACGGGGACCGCGGCGGCTGCCTACCGGGGCCGACTGCGGATCGCGCTCGCGATCACGCTGTCCGTGATGGTGATCGAGATCATCGGCGGCGTCGTCTCCGACTCGCTCGCCCTGATCGCCGACGCGGCCCACATGGCGACCGACGCGGTCGGACTCGCGATGGCGCTGCTCGCGATCCACTTCGCCAACCGCCCGCCCACCGAGAACCGCACCTACGGCTTCGCCCGGGCCGAGATCCTCGCCGCGCTCGCCAACTGTCTGCTGCTGCTCGGCGTCGGCACCTACGTGCTGTACGAGGCGATCCAGCGGTTCATCGAGCCGGCCGAGACAAGGGGCGGGCTGACCATCATGTTCGCGCTGATCGGTCTGGTCGCCAACATGATCTCGCTCTCCATCCTGGTACGCGGCCAGAAGGAGAGTCTGAACGTGCGCGGCGCCTATCTGGAGGTGCTGGCCGACGCACTCGGCTCGGTGACGGTCCTGGTCTCGGCGGGCATCATCCTGGCCACCGGCTGGCAGTACGCCGACCCGATCGCCTCGATCGTGATCGGCCTGATGATCGTGCCGCGCACCCTCAAGCTGCTGCGCGAGACGCTGGACGTCCTCCTGGAGTCGGCCCCCAAGGGCGTCGACATGGCGGAGGTGCGGGCGCACATACTGGCTCTGCCGGGCGTCGAGGACGTCCACGACCTGCACGCCTGGACGATCACGTCCGGGATGCCGGTGCTCTCCGCCCATGTGGTGGTGGACCAGGCGGCGCTGGACTCCGTCGGCCACGAGAAGATGCTGCACGATCTGCAGGGCTGCCTCGGCTCCCACTTCGACGTGGAGCACTGCACCTTCCAGCTGGAGCCCGTCGGTCACGCGGCGCACGAGACCAAGCTCTGTCTCTGACCGCCCTCAGGGGCCCTGTCAGGGTTGATCGACAGACGTTCGAACGGTGTGTGTGAGGTACGAGAGGAGCTGAGGTCGATGACCGTCGCGATGGAGGCTGCCCAGTGCGGCAGCGCCCGGTCCGGCTTCAACCTCAGCTTCCGGGTCTTCGGCTGACCTGATCCCGGTTCCTCCGAACCGATCACCTGTCGGCCGGGGCCCTCCCACCAAAGGGTTTCCCACGTTGTCCGACAACAACAACGCGCTGTACGACGCCTTCTTCGCCCTGCACCACGGTCTTCCGCGGCAGGGCCCTGGCTCCGACGCCACCACCCGCAGTCTGCTCGCGCTCGCGGGACCGCTCCCCGAGCGGCCCCGGGTGCTCGATCTGGGCTGCGGCCCCGGCCGTTCCGCGCTCCTCCTGGCCGCCGAGGCCGGGGCGGAGGTGACGGCCGTCGACCTGCACCAGCCGTTCCTGGACGAGCTGCGGCGGGCCGCCGACGCCCGCGGGCTCGGCGACCGCGTCGTCACGCTCGACGCCGACATGGGCGAGCTGCGGTTCCCCGACGGGTCCTTCGATCTCGTCTGGGCCGAGAGCTCGGCCTACGCCATCGGCTTCGACACCGCCCTGCGCTCCTGGCGCCGGCTTCTCGGCCCCGGCGGCACCCTCGTGCTCACCGAGTGCGAGTGGACGGTGGACGAGCCGGGCCAGGAGGCCCGCGCCTTCTGGGACGCGCACTACCCACTCCGTACCCGGCACACGAACACCGCGGCGGCGGTCGAGGGCGGCTACCACGTCCTCGGCGTCGTCCCGCAGCCCGAGAGCGACTGGGACGCGTACTACGGCCCGCTCGCCGAACGGGCCGACGCGGCCGACCCCGACACCCCCGGGATGGCCGAGGTGCTCGCCTCGACCCGCGCCGAACTCGCCATGCGCCGTGACCACGGCGGCGAGTACGGCTACACCGGTTACGTCCTGCGTCCGGCCGACACCCGGTGGCGGACGCGGCAGGAGACCGCCGGCGACATCCGTGCCGTACGGGACGTCAACGCGGCGGCCTTCGAGACACCCGCGGAGGCCGATCTGGTCGACGCCCTGCGTGCGGACCCCGGGGCCTGGCTCCCGGGTCTGTCGTACGTGGCCGAGGCCCCGGACGGCTCGGTCGTGGCACACGCGCTGATCACCCGATGCCATGTCGACGGGGTTCCCGCCGCGGCGCTCGCCCCGGTCGCCGTCGCACCCGCGTATCAGCGGCAGGGCGCCGGGGAGGCCGTCGTCCGGGCCGTGCTCGACGCGGCGCGGCTGGCCGGGGAGCGGCTGGTGCTGGTGCTCGGCCACCCGGAGTACTACCCGAAGTTCGGATTCGCACTGGCGTCCGCGTATGGAATTCGGCCGTCCTTCGACGTGCCGGACGAGGCCATGAGGGCGCTCGTCCTGGACGGCTCCGAGCCGGTTCCGGCGGGCACGATCCGCTATGCGGCGGCCTTCGGCGTCTGACGCCCGGTCCGCTCCCGTCGCGCCGGCAGTACTCCGGTGCGGTGGGAGCGGGCCATGTCCGGCCGCCCGAAGTACGGACAAGCGGCTTTTGTGCGGCAGACTGAGGGAGCCCCTCCGGGCCGAGACCGAAGCGAAGGACGGTTATGCCGACCACATCAGCCAGCGTGGCTCACACCTCGTCGAACGGTGTCCAGCCGACCGCAGCCCAGGCGTCGATCATGCTCGAACTGGTCGACGAGAACGGCATCACCATCGGTACGGCGGAGAAGCTCGCCGCCCACCAGGCCCCGGGACAACTGCACCGGGCGTTCTCCGTCTTCCTCTTCGACGAGTCCGGCCGGCTGCTGCTGCAGCGGCGCGCGCTCGGGAAGTACCACTCCCCCGGCGTCTGGTCGAACACCTGCTGCGGCCACCCGTACCCGGGCGAGGCGCCGTTCGCCGCCGCCGCCCGGCGCACGTACGAGGAGCTGGGGATCTCGCCCACGCTGCTCGCCGAGGCGGGCACGGTCCGCTACAACCACCCGGACCCGGCGTCGGGCCTGGTGGAGCAGGAGTACAACCACCTCTTCGTCGGCATGGCCCAGGCCGACCTGCGGCCGGATCCGGAGGAGGTCGAGGAGACCGACTTCGTGACGGCCGACGAGCTGATGGAGCGGCACGCGAACGCGCCGTTCTCCGCCTGGTTCATGACCGTCCTGGACGCGGCGCGTCCGGCGATCAAGGAGCTGACGGGTCCCGCCGGGGGCTGGTGATCCCCGGCGCCGCAGGGGGGAGCGCCGTCGGCGCCTCCCCCGGTGCCGGGCGGCCCGCGTCCAGGGGCAGCGCGGCCCAGATGATCTTCCCGCCGCTCGCGGTGTGCTCCACGTCGCAGGCGCCGCCGGACTCCAGGGCGATCTCCCGGACCAGGAGCAGCCCGCGGCCGCCCGTCTGTCCCCAGTCCGCCTCCAGCGCCTTGGGGCGGTACGGATGGTTGTCTTCGACGGACACCCGGATCCACTCCGCGCCGATCGCCACCTCCACGGCCACTTCCGGGGAGAGCAGCGCCGCGTGCTTGACGGAGTTGGTGACCAGCTCCGAGACGATCAGGAGCAGGCCCTGCACCGTGTCGTCGTGGACCGGTACACCCTGACGGTTCAGCAGGTCCCGTACGGCGTGCCGGGCCTGCGGAACGGAGACGTCGACCGCGGGAGCGGTGAAGCGCCAGACCCCTTCGTAGGACGGTGGCCGTGCGGGGACGCTCCCGCGGCTCTCCATAGTCCGGCTCCCACCCTCGTGCTCGATTGTCGCCACGAGTCAAGTCTTGGTAATCCGCAGGTCCGGACCGGGCTACTGACCAGAAGTCGACACTTATCGACCGCATTCTGATCGGGTGAGTATGCCAACGTCAGTTGTTCGACTGCTCCTGATCCTCCGTTGACGCCTTAGGAGGGTCGGCGGGTGGCTTGTCCTGTTGTGCTACCGGCGGGGTGACCGCCGGCGTGACCATACTGACGATCCGTCGGCCTCCGACGCCGATGGCGATCAGGCCGAGACCGTCGAAGAGCAGGGCCAGCGAGAAGAAGACCCCGAGGACGTACCGGCTGCTGTCCGGCCAGTCGAAGAGGACCAGCAGACCGAGGAGCAGGCCGAAGGCGCCCTGGACGAGGGTCCAGCCGAACTGGGGTCCGCGCACCACCGCACTGCCCACCAGCCGGAAGACCCCACCGGTGAGGAAGAGCAGCGCGGCGAACATGGTCAGCGCCTCGGCCGTGCCCTCCGGGTGCCGGATCACGACGACGCCTGCCGCCATGTTCAGCGCGGCCACCACCACGGCGAGCCAGAAGTAGCTGGTGCCGCGCGACTCGATGGCGTGCAGCAGGCCGACGAAGCCGCCGATGAGGAGCAGCCAGCCGAAGAGCAGCATGGAGGTGAGGGTGGCGAACCCGGTGTAGAGGAGACCGACGATGCCGCCGAGGACCAGCAGGACACCGAGGAAGGCGAGCCGGCCGAGGCTGCGGCTGAGCTTCCTGCCCTCGCGAACGGCGTCGTAGGAACCCTGCGGGTCCTCGGCGCGTGGGCTCTGGGGGTCGCCGTCGTGGGAGCCCTCACGGTCCGCGGGTCGGGACGCCTCGCGGTCGCCGTCGTGGGGACGCTCGTGGTCGCCGTCGGTGGAATCCCGGGACATGCGCGCCTCCTCCTCGGACCCCCTTGTCGATCGTACGATCGGGGTGCCCGGATAGCATCCGGCGCATGGAGCCCACCGAACCGCAGCTGAAGGTCGTCGTCGCCGACGAGGTCGCCACCGTCGTCATCTCGAACCCGGCCAAGCGCAACGCGATGACGCCCGCGATGTGGCGGGCCCTGCCCGGGACGCTCGCGCCGCTCGCCGCCGACCCGGCGGTCCGCGTGCTGGTGCTCACGGGTGAGGGCGGGACCTTCTGCGCGGGCGCCGACATCTCGACGCTGCGCGAGCCGGGCGACGACCAGCAGTCGCTCGCGGTACGGGCCGAGGAGGCCCTCGCCGCCTTCCCCAAGCCGACGCTCGCCGCCGTCCGCGGCTACTGCGTGGGCGGCGGCGGCCAGCTCGCCGCGGCCTGCGACCTGAGGTTCGCCGAGGAGGGCGCGTGGTTCGGGGTCACCCCGGCGAAGCTCGGGATCGTCTACCCCGCCTCCTCGACCCGGCGGCTTGCCGCGCTGGTGGGCCCCTCCGCCGCCAAGTACCTGCTCTTCTCGGGCGAGTTGATCGACACCGAGCGGGCGCTGCGCACCGGCCTTGTGGACGAGGTCCTGCCGGCCGGCGAACTGGACAAGCGGGTGGGCGAGTTCACCCGTGTGCTGGTCGGCCGCTCGCTGCTCACCCAGGCGGCGGCCAAGGAGTTCGCGGACGGCCGCACCGACCGGGACGCGCACTGGGCGGAGCAGGCGCGCGGCAGCGGCGACACCGCCGAGGGGGTCGCCGCCTTCCTGGAGCGCCGTACGCCCCGCTTCACGTACGGGATCTGACGCCTCGTCGTCGGTTCAGCCCTCGACGAGGTCCTTCGCGGCGATGTCGCGCCAGTGCGCCACGATCTCGGCCGGGGCCTTCTCCGGGGAGCCCGCGTCGTACGGCGGCTGCGGGTCATACTCGGTCAGCAGCTGGACGGTCTGCGCCGTCGCGTCACCCGCGATCCGGCCGAGCAGGTGCAGGGCCATGTCGATGCCGGAGGAGACCCCGGCGGCGGTGACGTACTTGCCGTCGAAGACGACCCGCTCGCCGGTGGGTTCGACCCCGAGCGCCCGCAGCTCGTCGTACGCGAGCCAGTGTGTGGTGGCCCGGCGGCCGGCGAGCAGGCCCACGGCGGCCAGGATCAGGGATCCGGTGCAGACGGAGGTGGTCCAGGTGCTGGTCGCGTCGGCGGTACGGAGCCAGGCGAGGATCTCCGGGTCCTTCATCGCCTCCCGGGTGCCGGGGCCGCCGGGGACCAGGACGATGTCGGGGTTCGGGACGTCGGCGAGGGTCTGGTCGGCGACCAGGGCGAGGCTGCCCTGGTCGTTGCGGACCGTGCCCGACTCCTTGGCGACGAAGACGGTCTCGGCTCCGGGGAGGCGGGCGAGGAGCTCGTAGGGGCCGACGGCGTCGAGGGTGGTGAAACGGTCGAAGAGCAGTACCGCGATCTGCATGGGATCCCCTTCAGGGGTCAGCGTGTGGTCTGTGGTGCGCGTGGGACGGGCGAGTGGAAGCGGCGGCGGTACTCCGCCGGGGTGGTGTCCATGGCTTTGCCGAAGGCCCGCCGCATGGCCTCGGGGGTGCCGTAGCCGGCCGCTCCCGCGACCTCCTGGACCCCGTAGGCGGTCTCCTCCAGGAGCCTGCGGGCGTGTTCGAGCCGGACCCGGTCGACGTACCGGCCCGGGGTCGTCCCGGTCTCCGCCTGGAAGGTGCGGGCGAAGTGGCGCGGCGACATCCGGGCGCGGGCGGCCAGGGCGTCGACGGAGAGGTCCCCGTCGGGGTGCTCGGTGATCCAGTGCTGGAGGTCGCGCAGGGGCGGGCGCTGGGCGGTCTGGGCGGCGAGCTGGGCGCTGAACTGCGCCTGGTTGCCCGGGCGGCGCAGGAAGACGACCAGGTGGCGGGCGACGGTGAGCGCGGCCTCCCGGCCGAGGTCCTCCTCCACCAGGGCGAGGGCCAGGTCGATGCCCGCGGTCACGCCGGCGGAGGTGGAGATCCTTCCGTCGCGGACGAAGACGGGGTCAGGCTCCACCTCGACCTCGGGATAGCAGCGGGCGAGGTGGTCGCAGGCGGCCCAGTGGGTGGTGGCCCGATGGCCGTCGAGGAGTCCGGCCTCGGCGAGCAGCAGGGCGCCGGTGCAGACGGAGACCAGGCGCTCGGCGCGCGGGGCGTGCTCGCGCAGCCAGTCGATCAGCCGGGGGTCGGGACCCCGGGTGCCCCCACCCCCGGGGACGAGCAGGGTGTGCGGGCGATTCACGGCGTCGAGCGTCGTGTCGGGCAGCAGCCGCAGGCCGCTCTGGGTGCGGACCGGATCGCCGTCGAGCGAGGCGGTCTGGATCGGGTAGCCGCCGCCCCCGAAATGGCCGGCGCCGGCGAACACCTCCACCGGTCCGGTGACATCCAGGCTCTGCACGTCGTCGAAGAGGACGACGAGCACGGGTCGCTTCGTCATGTGCTCCATCCTTGGCGGGGCGCGGGACGGCCGCAATGACGAAGACCCCACCTTTCCTGCCATCGGGCGCCCGCGACCGCCCCGGCCTTCCAGTCGTACCGACCAGTCGGTAACGTTTCGTTCCATGACCTCTCTGCCGCCCCGCGCGGGCCGCCGCTGCCACCACATGCTCAACCCGCTGCACTCGACGGTGTACTTCTCGCCGGACCTGGACACCGAGTTCCGGGCGCTCGGCTTCGAGGACCAGTCGGCGATGCGGCTCGCCTCGCGCTCGGCCGCGATGGGGGCGGTGGGCGCGGGAACGGTCGCCGCGGCCTTCAACAACTACAACGTGGAGCTGCTGGCCCGGCATCTGCCGGCCGTCTGGGACATCGCCTCGCCCGCGGAGGTGGGGGCCGCACGGCTGCGGGCCGTGGACAGCACCCTGCGCCGTCTGCTCGGCGAGGAGACGATCGCCTCGGCCGAGATGGCGGAGGCCGCCGAGCTGGCGATGCGCGCCACCGAGGCCTGCACCCGGCACGCCCGGCCGCTGTACTCGGCCCACGCCGACCTGCCGGTGCCCGAGGCGCCGCACCTGCGCTACTGGCACGCCGCGACGCTGCTGCGCGAGCACCGGGGCGACGGCCACCTGGCGGCGCTCCTGACCGTGGGCCTCGACCCGCTGGAGGCGATGGTCAGCCACACCGCGACCGGCATGGGCATGAACCCGCGCCTCGCCCTGGGCGCCCGGGGCTGGCGGCGCTCGGACTGGGACGCCGCCGCCGACCGGCTGCGCGAGCGCGGTCTGCTGGACGCGGAGGGCGAGCTCACGGTCGAGGGCACGGCCCTGCGCGAGGAGCTGGAGGCGTGGACGGACCGGCTCGACTCGGCCCCGTACGAGCACCTGGGCGCGGCGGCCGTCGAGCGCCTTTCGGAGCTGGGCAAGGCCTTCCGTAACGCGGCGTTCCTGGCCGGGGCCTTCCCGGCGGACCTCAGCGCCAAGGTCTGACGGAGCCGCCCGCCGTGCCCTGGGGCCCGGTCCCGCCGGGCCGCGGACACGGCGGGACCGGGGCGCGTGCGGGGTTCCGGAGGTGAAGGCGGCAGAATGCACTCGCAAGCTTGAGGCACGAGAAGGCGAGTCGGGACACCGTGACGACGTCCATCGAAGGCAGGATCGCCGAGGAACTCGGCGTACGTGAGCGACAGGTGAGGGCGGCCGTCGAGCTGCTCGACGGCGGCTCGACCGTGCCGTTCATCGCGCGCTACCGCAAGGAAGCGACGGAGATGCTCGACGACGCGCAGCTGCGCACGCTGGAGGAGCGGCTGCGCTATCTGCGGGAGCTGGAGGACCGGCGGACCGCCATCCTCGACTCCGTACGGGAGCAGGGGAAGCTGACGGCCGAGGTGGAGGCGCAGCTCCGGGCGGCCGACACGAAGGCCCGGCTGGAGGACATCTACCTGCCGTTCAAGCCCAAGCGCCGCACCAAGGCGCAGATCGCCCGCGAGGCAGGTCTCGAGCCGCTGGCGGAGGGGCTGCTCGCCGACCCGTCGGTGGAGCCGGCGGCCGCCGCCGCGGCCTTCGTGGACGCCGACAAGGGCGTCGCCGACCCGGCCGCCGCGCTGGAGGGCGCCCGCGCGATCCTGACGGAGAAGTTCTCGGAGGACGCCGACCTGATCGGCGAGCTGCGGGAGCGGATGTGGGGCCGGGGCCGGCTGGCGGCGAAGGTCCGCGACGGCAAGGAGGAGGCGGGCGCGAAGTTCGCCGACTACTTCGACTTCGCGGAGCCGTTCACCGCGCTGCCCTCGCACCGGATCCTCGCGATGCTGCGCGGCGAGAAGGAGGACGTCCTCACGCTGGAGCTGGAGCCGGAGGAGCCTTCGGAGACGCCGGGCCCGTCCGCGTACGAGGGGATGGTCGCCTCGCGCTTCGGGGTGGCCGAGCGGGGGCGTCCCGGCGACAAGTGGCTGCAGGACACGGTCCGCTGGGCCTGGCGGACCCGGATCCTGGTCCACCTCGGGATCGACCTGCGGCTGCGGCTGCGGACGGCCGCCGAGGACGAGGCGGTCCGGGTCTTCGCGACGAACCTGCGCGACCTGCTGCTGGCCGCCCCGGCGGGGACGCGGACGACGCTGGGCCTCGACCCCGGGTTCCGTACGGGTGTCAAGGTGGCCGTGGTCGACGGTACGGGCAAGGTCGTCGCCACCGACACGATCTACCCGCACGTCCCGGCGAACAAGTGGGACGAGTCGCTGGCGAAGCTGGCGCGGCTCGCGAAGGAGCACGCGGTCGAGCTGGTCGCCATCGGCAACGGCACGGCGTCCCGCGAGACGGACAAGCTCGCCGGTGAACTCATCGCCAAGCACCCGGAGTTGACGCTCACCAAGGTGATGGTGTCGGAGGCGGGCGCCTCGGTGTACTCGGCGTCGGCGTTCGCCTCGCAGGAACTCCCGGGCATGGACGTCTCGTTGCGCGGAGCGGTCTCGATCGCGCGACGGCTGCAGGACCCGCTGGCCGAGCTGGTGAAGATCGATCCGAGGTCGATCGGTGTCGGTCAGTACCAGCACGACCTGTCCGAGGTGAAGCTGTCCAGGTCCCTGGACGCGGTCGTCGAGGACTGTGTGAACGGTGTCGGCGTCGACGTCAACACGGCGTCCACGCCGCTGCTTTCGCGGGTGTCGGGGATCGGCGCGGGCCTCGCCGAGAACATCGTGGCGCACCGCGACGCGAACGGTCCCTTCCGGTCGCGGAAGGCGCTGAAGGACGTGGCGCGGCTCGGCCCGAAGGCGTACGAGCAGTGCGCGGGCTTCCTCCGGATCCGGGGCGGCGACGACCCGCTGGACGCGTCCTCGGTGCACCCGGAGGCGTACCCGGTGGTGCGGGCGATGGTGAAGACGACGGGCGGCGAGGTCGCGTCGCTGATCGGCAACACGGGTGTGCTGCGGTCGCTGCGGGCGGACTCCTTCGTCGACGAGACCTTCGGTCTGCCGACGGTCACGGACATCCTGCGCGAGCTGGAGAAGCCGGGCCGGGACCCGCGGCCGGCGTTCAAGACGGCGACCTTCAAGGAGGGCGTCGAGAAGCTCGGCGACCTGGTGTCGGGGATGGTCCTGGAGGGCGTGGTCACGAACGTGGCGGCGTTCGGGGCGTTCGTGGACATCGGCGTGCACCAGGACGGACTCGTCCACGTGTCGGCGATGTCGAAGACGTTCGTCAAGGACCCGCGTGACGTGGTGAAGCCGGGTGACGTGGTACGGGTGAAGGTGCTGGACGTCGACATCCCGCGCAAGCGGATCTCGCTGACGCTGCGGCTTGACGACGAGGCGACGGCGGACACGGCGGAGGCCCCGCAGCGGGAGCGCCGGGAGCGGGGCGGGGGCGGCGATCGCGGCGGCCGTCCGCCGCAGCAGCGTCGCGGCCAGGGACAGGGCCAGGGGCAGAGCCAGGGCCAGCGCTCGGCGCAGCCCCAGCGCTCGCCGCAGCCCCAGCGCTCGGCTCAGCCCCAGCGCTCGGCGCCCGCCCCCGCGAACAGCGCCATGGCCGATGCCCTGCGCAAGGCGGGCCTGCTGAACAACGAAGGCGGCGGCGGCAAGCGACGCGGCCGCTGACGCGTGTGGCGACGGGCCCGGCCGAGAGGCCGGGCCCGTCGTTTTTTCGCCGGTCCCCTCGTTACGGCCGGGCGTTCTTGGCGCCGAGAACAGGGCGAAGAGCCATGAGGCTCCACCCCGCCGCGACCGCCAGCGCGGCGGCCGCCATCCCGGCGAGCACCGGCCACTCGGGACGCCAGCCGAGCGAGAGCCGGGTCCCGAGCCCGGTGACCGCCAGGGAGATCACCCCCGGTGCGTAGACCGGCACCTTGGCCGCCGCGGCCCGCAGCACGCCGGCCGCGGCCAGACCGATCAGGGTCCACGCGGCCAGGTAGGGGAGCAGAGGGCCGGGGGCGGCTTCGGGCAGGCCGTACTGCTCCGGGGTGATGCGGAACAGGCCGGTCGCCCAGCCGAGTCCGACACCGGCCAGGGCGAAACCCACCACCCACACGGTATGGCGCCAGAGCGGCCCGGGCCTGACTGCTTCGGATTCGTCCAGGTTGTCGTATGCGGAAGGGCCGAAGTCGTTGATCACGCCCGGGAGGACGACGCGGAGGTGCTCCGGGTTGCCTGCGGGTTACGTGTTCGGCAGGAAGCGGAGGGCCCATTCGGCCCGGTTGGCCACCGTCAGGTCGTCGTCTTCCGTCAGGGGCTGGAGGAGGTCGCGGGAGCGGTCCGGGTCGGTCTGGACCAGGTCGACGATCTCCGCCGCCAGGGAGTCCTGGTCGTCGCCGAGGTCCACCGAGGAGGCGCGCAGAAGCGCCGGGAGGGCGTCCGGGCCGCCGATCGCGGCCAGGACGCCGCCGAGGAGCTCGCGCGCGTAGGCGTTGCGCTCGACGAGGGCGCGGTCCAGTTCGGCCTGGAGCCGGGGCAGGAGCGCCGCGTCGCCCGAGGCGGCGATCTCGTCCGCGAGGTCGATCGTCTCGTCGACATCGGCGTCGAGGTCGTCCAGCATCGCGGTGAGCCGGGTCAACAGGTCGGTCATGGTGTCTCCTGGAATGCGCCGATAGCCGTACTCGTACAGTTCACGCCCGAAATCGCAGCGGTGCAGCTCCGCGACCGGGTCTTTCGTCGCGTCCGCCCGCGTTACGGGACGCTCATCAGAGTTCGGTCACCTTGCCCGCCGCGACCTCGACGCGCCGGGTCGTGCGGACGGCGTCCAGCATGCGCCGGTCGTGGGTGACCAGGAGGAGCGTGCCGGTGTACGTGTCGAGCGCGGCCTCCAGCTGCTCGATGGCCGGCAGGTCCAGGTGGTTCGTCGGCTCGTCGAGGACGAGGAGGTTCACGCCCCGGCCCTGGAGGAGGGCGAGCGCGGCGCGGGTGCGCTCGCCCGGGGAGAGCGTGGTGGCGGGGCGCAGGACGTGGGCGGCCTTGAGGCCGAACTTCGCCAGCAGGGTCCGTACCTCCGCGGGCTCGGTCTCGGGCACGGCGGCGCAGAACGCGTCGAGCAGCGACTCCGAGCCGTGGAAGAGCTTGCGGGCCTGGTCCACCTCGCCGACGACGACGCCCGAGCCGAGCACCGCGTCGCCCGCGTCGAGCGGGAGGCGGCCGAGGAGCGCGGCGAGCAGCGTGGACTTGCCGGCCCCGTTCGCGCCGGTGATCGCGACCCGGTCGGCCCAGTCGATCTGGAGGGTGGCGGGGCCGAAGCGGAAGTCGCCGCGCCGGACCTCGGCCTCGCGCAGGGTCGCCACGACCGAGCCGGAGCGCGGGGCGGAGGCGATCTCCATCCGCAGCTCCCACTCCTTGCGGGGCTCCTCCACGACGTCGAGCCGCTCGATCATCCGCTGCGTCTGGCGGGCCTTCGCGGCCTGCTTCTCGCTCGCCTCGCTCCGGGCGTTGCGTCCGAGTTTGTCGCTGTCGGTGGCCTTGCGGCGGGCGTTCTTGACGCCCTTGTCCATCCAGGACCGCTGCATGTGGCCGCGTGCTTCGAGGGCGGCCTTCTTGTCGGCGTACTCCTCGAAGCCCTCGCGGGCGTGCCGGCGTGCGGTGTCCCGCTCCTCCAGGTACGCCTCGTAGCCGCCGCCGTAGAGGGTGATCTGCTGCTGGGCGAGGTCGAGTTCGAGGACCTTGGTGACCGTACGGGTGAGGAACTCGCGGTCGTGGCTGATGACGACCGTGCCGGCGCGCAGCCCCTGGACGAATCCTTCGAGCCGCTCCAGACCGTCGAGGTCGAGGTCGTTGGTGGGCTCGTCGAGGAGGAAGACGTCGTAGCGGGAGAGGAGCAGGGAGGCGAGACCGGCGCGGGCCGCCTGGCCGCCCGAGAGCGAGGTCATCGGCTGGTCGAGGCCGACGGTCAGGCCGAGGGAGTCGGCGACCTCCTCGGCCCGCTCGTCGAGGTCGGCGCCGCCGAGGTCGAGCCAGCGCTCCAGGCTCACGGAGTACGCGTCGTCGGCGCCGGGCGCCCCGTCGACCAGGCCCTGGGTGGCCTCGTCCATGGCGACCTGCGCGGCCGCCACGCCCGTACGGCGGGCCAGGAACTCCCGGACCGTCTCGCCCTCGCGGCGCTCCGGCTCCTGCGGGAGGTGGCCAACGGTCGCGGTGGGCGGCGACAGCTTCAGCTCGCCCTCCTCGGGGGTGTCGAGGCCGGCGAGCAGCCGCAGCAGGGTCGACTTGCCGGCGCCGTTGACGCCGACGAGGCCGATGACGTCGCCGGGGGCGACGACGAGGTCGAGGCCGGCGAAGAGGGAGCGTTCGCCGTGGCCGGCGGCGAGATCCTTGGCGACGAGAGTGGCAGTCATCAGGGGATGAATCGTATGCCACCCGCTCGACGCCCCGTGGTGCGCCCGAACGGGTCCCGGTACCGTCCGGCCATGAGCGACGACGTGATCGTGGTGGGCGGCGGGGTCATAGGTCTCACGACGGCCCTGACACTGGCGGAGCGCGGCCTTCGGGTACGGGTCTGGTCCCGGGACCCGGTGACGGAGACGACCTCGGCGGTGGCGGGGGCGCTGTGGTGGCCGTACCGGATCGAGCCGGCGGAGTCGGTGGGCGACTGGTCGCTTGAGTCGCTGCGGGTGTACGAGAAGCTCGCGGCGGATCCGGTGGCGACGGGGGTCCGGCTGATGGCGGGCGTCCACGCCGACACGGCTCTGGCCGACCTGGGCGACTGGGCGCGGGAGGTCTCGGGGCTGCGGCGGCTCGCGGGGCGTGAGGTGCCGGGGCCGTACGCCACGGGTCTCGCGGCGCGGCTGCCGCTGATCGACATGCCGGTCCACCTGGAGTGGCTGCGGGGCCGGCTGGAGGCGGCCGGCGGCGTCCTGGAGCGGCGGACGGTGACCGGTTTCGGCGAGGCCGCGCGGTCGGCGCGGGTGGTGGTGGACTGCGCGGGGCTCGGTGCCAGGGAACTCGTACCGGACCCCGAACTGCGGCCGGTGCGGGGGCAGTTGGTGCTGGTGGAGAACCCGGGGATCGGGGAGTGGTTCACGGCCGCGGACGCGGCGTCGAGCGAGACGACGTACTTCTTCCCGCAGCCTGGTCGGCTGATCCTGGGCGGAACGGCCCAGGAGGGCGACGAGCGCCTCGCCCCCGACCCGGCGACGGCGGCGGCGATCGTCGCACGGTGTGCCCGCATCCGCCCGGAGATAGCCGACGCCCGCGTCCTCGGCCACCGGGTGGGCCTCCGTCCGTCCCGCACGAGCGGCGTCCGCCTCACGGCCGAAACGCTCCCGTCCGGCGCCCGCCTGGTGCACAACTACGGCCACGGCGGCGCGGGCGTCACGGTCGCGTGGGGCTGCGCGAGGCGGGCGGCGGACCTGGCCTGCGGCTGAGGGGGCGGTCCGGGCCGACGGGACCGGACCGGGTGCGAGCACCCGCCGTCCGGTCCGGCGGCTACGGCCAGGGGTTCGGGGACGAGTTCTCCGCGTCGAGGCAGTTGCCGATGCGGCGGTCGAGGGCGTCCGCGCGGGCGGCGGTCTGCTCCGCCTCCGCCGTGGCGCCGAGGCTGCGAAGCCTGGCCGCCCTCGCGCGGAGGTCGGCCGACTCCTGTCTCATCTTGGCGACGTGGCAGACGACCTTGCCGCCGTCCCCGAAGGCCGGCGCGGCTGCCGACTGCTGGCCGAGCAGCAGGCCCGCCGCCAGCAGCGTCGTCGCGGTGAGGCGCCCGGGCGTTCCGTAGGTCATGGGGGTCCTCTCCGTCACTGTCCGTCGCCGGGTGTGGTGGTACCGGGTCCGATACGGATCTCGAAGTCGCCGTCGTACTTCTCGTGGCCCGCGATCACGGCGAGTTCGATGATCTCCTCGCCCACCTCGCCCCGGACGATGAGCGGGTCTCTGCGCAGGTCCCGCATCAGCGCCACGCACATGCCGATCATCACGAGGGCGAACGGCGCGGCCACCAGGATGGTGAGGTTCTGCAGGCCCGCGAGCGCGTCGCCCTGGCCGTCGCCGATCAGCAGCATGATCGCGGCGACGGCCCCGGTCACCACGCCCCAGAAGATGACCACCGGACGGGTCGGTTCGAAGGTGCCGCGCTGCGACAGCGTGCCCATGACGATCGACGCGGCGTCCGCGCCGGACACGAAGAAGATGCCGACGAGGATCATCACGAGCAGGCTCATGGTCCCGGTGATCGGGAACTCCTGGAGCACGCCGAAGAGTTGCCCCTCGGGCGTGGTCTCCGCCGCCAGCCGGCCCTCCTCGCTCAGCTTCATCGCGGTGCCGCCGAAGACGGCGAACCACACCAGACTCACCACGCTCGGCACGAGGATGACCCCGCCGACGAACTGGCGGATGGTCCGGCCCCGGCTGATGCGCGCGATGAACATGCCCACGAAGGGCGTCCAGGAGATCCACCACGCCCAGTAGAAGACCGTCCAACTGCCCAGCCACTCATGGATGTTCTCGCCGCTGGTGGCCTCGGTCCGGCCGGCCAGCTGGGGCAGGTCGCCGAAGTACGCGAAGATCGAGGTGGGCAGCAGGTCGAGCACGATGATGGTCGGGCCCGCGATGAAGACGAAGACGGCGAGGATCAGCGCGAGGACCATGTTCGTGTTGGACAGCCACTGGATGCCCTTCTCGACACCGGAGACGGCCGACAGGACGAAGGCCACGGTGAGGACGGCGATGATGCCGACGAGCAGCCCGGTGCCGGTCTTCTCCATCCACCCCAACTCCTCGACGCCGCTGCCGATCTGGAGCGCGCCGAGCCCCAGCGAGGCGGCCGAGCCGAACAGGGTCGCGAAGATCGCCAGGATGTCGATGACCCGGCCGGGCCCGCCGTACGCCGCCCGCTTGCCGATCAGCGGGACGAAGACGGCGCTGATGGTCTGCCGCCTGCGCCGCCGGAAGGTGGAGTACGCGATGGCGAGCCCGACGACGGCGTAGATCGCCCACGGGTGCAGGGTCCAGTGGAAGAGGGTGGTCGCCATCGCGACCTGCATCCTCTCGGCCGAGTCGGCGGGGCTGGTGCCGGGCGGCGGGGTGCCGTAGTGGGCGAGCGGCTCGCTCACCCCGTAGAACATCAGGCCGATCCCCATGCCCGCGCTGAACATCATCGCGATCCACGACACGGTCCGGAACTCCGGGGCCTCGCTCTCGTGGCCGAGGGTGATCCGGCCGTACCGGCTGATGGCGAGCCACAGCGCGAAGAGGACGAAGCCGGACGCGGCGAGCATGAACGCCCAGCCGCCGTTACGGATCAGCCCGTCGAGGAGCTTGCTGGAGACGCTCTCCAGGCTGTCCGTGGACGTGGCGCCCCAGACCACGAAGGCGACGGTGAGGACGGCGGTGACGCCGAACACGATCCGGTCGGTCCGGGCCTTGGGGTGCTGTCCGGGGAGGCGCGGGAGGGCCGCCGTCACCGACAGCCTCTCCCGGCCTCCTCGCCGGCCACCACCGCTCCCGGGCTCGCCCGCTCTCTGATCTTCCTGCGACACAGGTGGCACCTTTCACGGCATTACGGGACAAACCAAATGTGCCCGTCAAGCACAGGTACCACAGGTGACGCGCCAGGTCCGGGACCAACGCAGCCGGTCAGCCCGTCAACACACCTCCACCGGCTGTCCGGTGGTGAGCCGGTACGTCGCCCGGCCGTCCAGCAACAGCGGGACCAGCGCCCGCTGCGACTGGCGCAGGGGGACGAACACCCCGTCGCCGTCCCGGCGGACCGTGACCCCGTGCAGCGCCAGCTCGTCGCCGAACTCGGCGTACTGCGCGCCGTCCAGGCGGTAGCCGCAGGGCGGGTCCTGGACGGTCTCGGCGGGTTCGGCCGGATCGTTGTCGGCGCCGCCGAGGAGGACCGGTCCCCGATCGGCGAAGCCCGCGCGGCGGGCCTGCGCCGTGGCCGCGCCGAGGAGGCCGCGCCGCTCGGCGACATAGTCGAAGGCGCCCTCCAGGGCGGTGAGTTGGGTGGTCACCCGGCGCCGCCGGTTGCCCGCGTCGTCGGCGGCGTCGGCCTGGGTGAGCGCCTCGATCCGGGTCTCGACGAGCAGGCCGACGGAGTGCTTGACACCGGCCGTGTTGCGCAGGATGCGCTCCTGGCCGTCGCCCGCGACCTGTTTGACCGGCTGCCCGGTGTGCGGGTCGGTCCAGATCCCGTACACGCCGGTGCTGAGGCCCGCGATCCTGGCGGCCGGCCGGACGTAGGACTCCGAGAGGGTGTAGGCCTCGTCGTGCACATGGGCGTCGGTGTTGAGGTTGCGCGGCCAGAGCGCGAGCAGGTCCTTGTCGTAGTACGGCGAGGTGCCGTCGTACTCGTGCAGGTCGTAGACCAGTTCGGGGCGCCGGTCGCGGATGAGCGCGGCCAGCGCCCGGCCCTCGGCGGTCGCCAGGGCGAGGTGGTCGCGGTTGACGTCGATCCCGTCGGCGTTGCCCCGGGTGTCGGCCTCGCGCCCGTCCGGGTTGGCGGTGGGGACGACGAGGACTGTCGTACGGGCGAGGAAGCGGAGGGTCTCCTTGTCCCGCGCGTACGCCAGGTCGCGCACGGTGGTCAGGCAGGCCTCCCGGCCCGACGGCTCGTCACCGTGCTGGGTGCAGACGAGGAGGACGGTGGTGCGGGCGGCCTTCCCAGGGCCGGCCGTGTCCGCGCCACGGGGCGCCGCGCCGACCGTGGCGAGCCGGATCGGGCGGCCCTGCTTCGTCGTGCCGACGGTCCGCACCGCGACCCGGTCGCTCGCCCGGTCGACGGCTGCCAGGAAGTCCCGCTCCTCCGCCTCGGTGGTCCACCGGCCGCCGTGGCTGGTCTCGAAGCCGGTCCGCGGGGGTGCGGCCGGGGCCGCTCCGCCGTGTGCCTCGGCGTCCACGGCGACCAGCGGAAGGCCGAGGGCGGTGACGCCCGCGACGAGGGCGAGCGCCTGCCGGGAACGGCGCCTCGGTCTGCGGGTCATCGGACCTCACCCGGGACAGGGATGTCCGACCGCGCGGGCCCGACACCGGTGAGCGGGGGCCCGGCCTGCGCCGAGCGTGCGTCGACCGTACCGGCCGTGGCCCGCGCGAAGGCCTCGGCGCCACCGACGAGGGCCAGTTTCGCCGACGTCCGGGCGAGGTCGAGGGTGAGCGTCGGGGTGGTCGAGGGAGGATCCAGGAGGTCCTTGTCCGTGCCGCCGACGATCAGGGCGAGCCGGTGGCCGGCCGGGACGACATGGTCGGTGGCCGCCAGCTTCAGCGTGATCGTGTACGCCTTCCCCGGGGTCAGCGGCCGGCCCTGCCTCGGGTTCGCCCACGTACCCAGGTCCGCCCAGCCTCGGCTGACGACCGTGTACCCGACGTCCGCCGTCCGTGCCTTCGTCTCCTTGAAGCAGGCGCTGTCGCCGTCGGTGCTCGCGCCCCAGCAGGACCGCTCCGGGAGGGTGGTGATGCCCTCACCGGACGCCGCGTAGTCCCTGATGGTGTCGGGGCCGAGGTCGACGAGCACGGCCGACAGGTGCGCGGTCGCGGTCGTCGGGGTGGCGGTGACGGTCACCGTGGAGGAGCCGGCAAGCCGCAGGTCACGGGCGAGTGGCCGGGTGGTGAAACCGGCCTGGGCCGGGGTCGGGTCGTCGATCCGCGCGGCCCAGTCGGTCTCGCCCAGGGCCGGGTCGTCGGTGAACGTCTCCGTGGTGCCGGGGGCGGCGGGCGTCCGGCCGAGGGTGCCTGCGCGGGGCGCCCCGCCCGCGCCCGGGCGCAGGGTGGTGGGCTCGGTGGCGCGCGGCGGCCAGACGCGATCGGTCGTCCAGCGGTCCGGGGCCCGTTCGATGTCGGCCATCGGCTCGCGGTCGATGCCGTTGTCGTAGCCGAGGAGCTGGTTGTCGAACCAGCGGTGCAGGGTGCGGACCCAGTCGGCGCGGCGGAAGTCGAAGGGGTCGACGTGGCCGGTCTGGGAGAGCCATATCTTGCGCTCGACGCCCTGAGCGGCGAGGGCGTCCCACCACTGGCCGAACTGGTTGGCGCGGACGTTGAGGTCCTGCTGCCCGTGCACGACGAAGACGCTGGCCCGGACCTTCCGGGCGTCCGGGACGTGGTCGCGCTCGCTCCAGGCGGGGGTCCAGTCGCCGCTGTACGGGGTGCCGGCGGTGACGCGCTCCTGGACGGCGCCACAACGGGCGTTCGCCTCGGGGCTGTTGACGTACTCGGAGAGCCAGCTCGGGTTGGCGTTGTAGAGCGGGGCGCCCTGGGAGTGGAAGTAGTCGTACCAGGAGGAGATCGCGCCGATCGGGACGATCGTCTCCAGGCCCTCGACGCCGGTGGCGGCGACGCCGTTGGCGACGGTGCCGTCCCAGCTCTTGCCGATCATGCCGACCTTGCCGGTGGACCAGGTGGTGGCCTTGGCCCGCTCGGCGCCGGTACGGGTCGTGTAGCCGCGCGCGCGGCCGTTCAGCCAGTCCACGACCGCCTTCGCGGACTGGACGTCGGAGCGGCCGCCGACGTCGTCGCAGCCGTCGGAGCGGTTGGTGCCGGCGAGGTCGACGGCGACGAAGGCGTAGCCGCGCGGCACGAAGTAGTTGTCGTAGAAGAGCGGGACCTGGACCGGGTTCCCGGCGGCGTCGTAGGTCTTCTTCTGGCTCTCGTTGCCGCGTCCGCAGCAGGCGTAGTACGGGCTGGCGTCCATGATGACCGGGATCTTCCGGCCGGCGGCCGCGGTCTCGCGGGGGCGGACGATGTCGGCCGCGACCCGGTCGGTGCGGCCGTCGCCGTCGCCGTCGAGACCGGTGTCCACCCAGACGGACTCGCGTATCGCGTCGCCGTAGGAGTACACGGGCCTGGACTCCCGTACGGCCCGGTCGGTCATCTGCGCGGCGGCGCCGGACGGGGAGACGAGGGCGGACAGCAGGGCGGCCGTGGCGGCCACGGTGAGGGTTCTGCACGACAGACGGGCTCCGCGGGTTCTCCGCACACGTATCGGCATGGGGCGGAACGTACCGTCGTCAACTCCCGTGCAACAGAGGGCCGTCGGGAACGGGAGGGGACGAGTACGCCCAGAGGGTTCGTTTCGGCCGAATGGCGATCGTGTGAAAGGGGGTCCTCTGGACGTGACGGGGCATCACTGGGCTGAATAGCGTCGCTAAGGAGCGAACACCATTCGTGCTTCTTACCGACCTCATACCGATGGAGCTCTCGTGCACCGCAGACTTGTCGTTCCGAGCGCACTCGCGGCCTCTCTCCTGCTGGCGATCCCGGCATCGGCCGCCGACTACGTTCCGGGCGCATCGGGCATCGGCGACCCCTACTACCCGGCCAGTGGCAACGGCGGCTACGACGTCTCCCACTACGATCTGCGGCTGAAGTACCAGCCCGCGACGGACCTGTTGGAGGGCACGGCGACGATCCTCGCCACCACGACGCAGAACCTCTCCCGCTTCAACCTCGACCTCGGACTGAAGGTCAGCGAGGTGCGGGTGAACGGCAGGAAGGCCCGGTTCGCCACCAGCGGACAGCAGGAGCTGGAGATCACCCCGGCGACCCCGCTGGAGAAGAACCGTACGATCTCGGTCGTCGTGCGGTACGCGGGCAAGCCCTCCGAGGTGAAGATCGGCGGCTGGACCGCCTGGCAGCGCACGCCCGACGGCGGCGTCGCCGCGCAGGAGCCGGAGTCGGCCGCCTGGTGGTTCCCGTCCAACGACCACCCCCTGGACAAGGCCACCTTCGACGTCTCGGTCTCCGTACCGGACGGCACGCAGGCGATCAGCAACGGCGTGCTCCAGTCGCAGTCCTCGCGGCTCGGCTGGACCCGCTTCAACTGGCGTTCCAACAAGCCGCAGGCGACCTATCTGGCCACGCTCGCGGTGGGCAGGTTCGACATCACGACGGACCGGACGGCGAACGGGATCCCCGTCCTCAACGCGTACAGCAAGGACCTCGGCGACAACGCGGGCGCGGCGCGGGCCTCGATCGAGCGGACGACCGAGATCGCGGAGTGGCTGGAGGAGGTCTACGGGCCGTACCCCTTCAACGCGCTCGGGGGCTACGTTCCCAACGTGACCAGCGGGTTCGCGCTGGAGACCCAGACCCGGCCGTTCTACAGCCCCCGGCAGTTCGCCAACGGGGCGAACGCGTCGATCGTCGTGCACGAGCTGGCACACCAGTGGTACGGCGACAGCGTCTCGGTGGACCGGTGGAAGGACATCTGGGTCAACGAGGGCTTCGCGCGCTACAGCCAGTGGCTGTGGTCGGAGAAGGAGGGCGAGGGGACGGCGCAGGAGCTGGCGGACTACGTGTACGCGTCGCGGGGCGCCGACGACCCGTTCTGGACGGTGAAGCCGGGCGACCCGGGGCCGGACGACCAGTTCCATGTCGCCGTGTACGACCGGGGCGCGCTGGCGCTCCAGGCGCTGCGCAACGAGATCGGCGACGAGGACTTCTTCGCGATCCTGAAGGGCTGGCCGACGGAGTTCGCGTACGGCAACGCCAAGGTGCAGGACTTCGTGACGTACGCGGAGCGCGTCTCGGGCAAGCCGCTGGCCGCGCTCTTCGACACCTGGCTGTACGAGCCGGTGAAGCCGGCGGCGTCGACGGTGGCGGCGGGGGTGTCGGCCAGGTCGTGGGCCGCGCCGGCCTCCGGGGCTGAGCGGCCGGTGCGGCCGAAGTCGTGGAAGAAGATCGCGGAGACGAACACGATCCACGAGCACGAGGATCACTGAGGAAGCCGGGGACGCGCCCTCGCCCGGGGCGGGGCGGGGCGCGTCCGCGCGCTGGTGGATAGGCTCCCGGCGGTATGGAACGGGGGGACTGACGGCGGACGGGAGCGGACGAGGTGGCGGTGTCGGTCGGGACGGAGCGGTACGGCGACCAGGCGGTACGGGAGGCCGTGGCGCGACGGGTCGAGGCGGAGTGGGGGCTCGAACTCCCGGACTCCTCCTTCCGGTTCGCGGACTTCCTGGCCGCGCTCGGCCCGGTCGAGCGCCGGGCGCTGGCGGATCTGGAGTTCGCGCCGTGCGGGGTGACGGACCTGTTCGCGGACGGGTCGGCGCTCCCCCGGGACGGTCTCGACGTACGGGTGCACGGGCGGTACTACCGCGATCCGCCGGAGTTCCTCACCTTCCTGCACGGCGGCTCCGACGGCCTGCACTTCGGGCTCTGGTCGGACGACGGGCGCAGGTGCGACGGAGTCGCCTCGTACTACACAGGTGACGGCGGGGAGATCGAGCGGTGCCACCGCACGCCGTTGGAGGCGGTACGGGCGCGGATCGAGGCGGCGGAGCGCGATCTCGCCGACTACGCGGCCGAGGGCGACGAGGCGGAGCTCGCGCGGCTCGCGGATGTCGGCCGGCTGCGGACGGTGCTGACCGGCTTCGAGACCGGCGAGCGCACGGAGACGGGGCTCGCGTACTCCCAGGCGTACGTGTACCGGCGGGCGCCCGTCGACGACGCCCGGCTCACAACGTTGGACGGCGCGGGCGCGCTGGTCTCCGGGGCGACGGCGCTCGACCGGCCGCCGCTGGGCGCGGCGGACCCCCACCGCTTCGGCACGTTCGTGCAGGACCTGTTCGACGACGCCGAGGCCGTACGCGCGGCCCGTGACGAGGCCCTGCGGCGGGCGGCGGCGGGCGATCCGGCGGAGGCGCTGGCCCTCGGCCGCGACCTGCACTGGGCGTCGTACGGCCGCACGGAGCACGAGCAGCACGCGCACGAACTGCTGACCCTGGCCTACCAGGCCCTCGGCCGCCCGGCACTCGCGGAGATCGCGGCGGCCCACCACCGCCACCGCGCCCTGCCGGACGTGAACGTGCTGCGACGGGCGGACTGACGGGCGGGCGGGGGGCGAGGCGGCCCCGGCACTGTTCCGGCTGCCGGGGGGGCAGCGCCGGACGCCGAGCACCGCCGCCCGGGTCCGGCATACGCCGCGCAGGTGCGGGCACGGGTGAGCCGGCAGCGCCGTGCTGCGACGAACGAGCTGAGCACACGGCGCGGGAGCAGACCAAGGGCGGCGCGCGGCGCCCGGCGCCGTTCCGACTGCCGGGCGGCAGGGTCTGACGCTGCGCACCGCCCGGCACACGCCGCGCACGTACGGAGACCGGCGAGCCGGCAGCGCCTTCCTGCGACGGGCGGACTGACGGGCGCGGGGGCGAGGCGGCCCCGGCGCCGTGCCTGCTGCCGGGGGGCCGCGCCGGACGCCGAGCACCGCCGTCCGGCACTCGCCGCGCAGGTGTGGGCGCCGACGAGCCGGCAGCGCGCCACCGCCGCGTCCGACGCGACGGCCGAGGCCAGGGCGGACGGGACGTCCAGCACCGCGTCCGACGCGAGGCCGACGCGGGGTCGGACGGTCACGGCCAGCCCCGCGTTCGACGGCGCGGGCACCGGCTCGCGGAGCGCCGGGCCCCGTGGCGGACGCGGCACGACGCTGAGAGCGCTTTCCCCTCCGCCCTCGCCCCGCCCGACCAGGAGTTACCCTCGACGCTGTCAGCAACGTCGCACCAGCCGTGCCCGTGGGGAGCCAGCCTTGAGCGAAACGACGTCCGGGACCCGCCCGACCCTGGAAGCCGTCGCCGCGCGCGCCGGGGTGTCCCGGGCGACCGTGTCCCGTGTCGTCAACGGCGGGGCCGGGGTCCGGGACGCGCTCGCGGAGAAGGTGCGCGAGGCCGTCGCGGAGCTCGGGTACATCCCCAACCACGCCGCGCGGACCCTGGTGACCCGGCGCAACGGCGCCGTCGCCGTGATCATCGCCGAGCCGGAGTTCCGGATCTTCTCGGACCCCTTCTTCGAGCAGCAGGTGCGCGGCATCAGCCGCGAACTGACCGCGTTCGACGCCCAGTTGGTCCTGCTCTGGGTGGAGGGGCCGGGTGACCACGAGCGGATCGCCCGCTATCTCGGCGGCGGGCACGTCGACGGGGCGCTCGCCTTCTCGCTGCACAACGACGACCAGCTCCCGGAGATCGTCCGGCGCGCCCAGGTGCCCACGGTCTTCGGCGGGCGGCCCGGGTGGACGGGGCCCGCGGGCGACCCTCCCGTACCGTACGTCGACTGCGACAACCGGGGCGGCGCCCGTACCGCCGTGCGCCATCTGCGCTCGCTCGGCCGCCGGAACATCGCGCACATCACCGGGCCTGGCGACCAGACCTCGTCGCTCGACCGGCTCGACGGCTACCGTGACGAACTGCCGGACGCCGGATCGGAGCTGGTCGCCGAGGGCGACTTCACGGAGGCGAGCGGGGCCCGCGCGATGACCGAACTCCTGCGCCGCCGCCCCGACCTGGACGCCGTCTTCGCCGCCAACGACCTCATGGCGTCGGGTGCGCTGCGCGTGCTGCGCGAGCACGGCCGGCGCGTCCCGGACGACGTGGCGCTTGTCGGCTTCGACGACATGCTTCCGGTGGCCGAGGCCACCGATCCGCAACTCACGACGGTCCGTCAGGACATCGAAGGAATGGGGCGGTTGATGGTTCGACTACTGATGGGCACCCTGGACGGCGCGGGCGTCCCCGAGCCCGTGATCACCGCGACCGAGCTGGTCCGCCGGGCCTCCGCCTGACCCGACTCCCCCGGAGATCGACTCGCGTACAGCTCCTGAAGCGCGCGGACAAGTTCCGCCGTGTACCGAGCTGTTACTCGTTCGACTCTTGACGGGAACCTCGGCCGGGAGGCACGCTCCAGACGCATTCCTGAGAGCGCTCTCACGACGGAGGCTTCCCATGCCCACAGCCCGAGCCGCCAGAACGACCACCGCCGTACGGATCGGCGCGGTCGTCCTTGCCGGGGTCCTGCTCGCCGCCTGCGGATCCGGTGGATCCGACGGCACGTCCGACAGCGCGGGCGGAAAGGTCACGATCACCGTCGACCTCTTCGGCTCGTTCGGCTACAAGGAGGCCGGGCTCTACGCCGCGTACGAGAAGGCCCACCCGAACGTGACGATCAAGCAGAGCGACACCGAGGACGAGCAGGACTACTGGAAGTCGCTCCAGACCCGGCTGGCCGGCGGGGGCGGGCTCGCCGACGTCCAGGGCATCGAGGTCGGCCGGATCGCCTCCGTCACCCAGCAGCAGTCGGACAAGTTCGAGGACCTGAAGAAGTACGGCGCGGACGAGCTGAAGGGAGAGTTCGCCGACGCCAAGTGGTCCGCCGCGACCACCCAGGACGGCAAGGTCCTCGGGCTCGGCACGGACGTCGGCCCGGAGGCCATGTGCTACCGCACCGACCTGTTCAAGCAGGCCGGACTCCCCACGGACCGGACCGAGTTGGCGCAGAAGTGGTCCAGCTGGGACGGCTACCTGGAGCTCGGCCGGCAGTACAGGGCCAAGGCCCCGGCCAAGAGCTCCTGGGTGGACAGCGTCGGCAGCCTGTACGCGGTCATGATCGGCCAGGAGAAGGAGCGGTACTACGACGCTTCGGGCAAGCTCATCTACGCCGAGAACCCCGCCGTGAAGACCGCGTGGGAGACCTCGACGAAGGCCGCGCAGGTGGGTCTGAGCGCCAAGCTCGACCAGTGGTCGCCGCAGTGGAACCAGGCGTTCTCCACCGGCTCCTTCGCCACACTCCCCTGCCCCGCGTGGATGCTCGGCTACATCAAGGGCCAGGCCGGTGACGCCGGCAAGGGCAAGTGGGACATCGCCAAGCTGCCCGGCGGCGCCGGGAACTGGGGCGGTTCGTATCTCTCCGTCCCGCGTGCGGCCAAGCACAAGAAGGAGGCGTACGAGCTGATCAAGTGGCTCACCGCCCCCGAGCAGCAGGCCACGCTCTTCAAGAAGCAGGGCAACTTCCCGTCCTCGACCGGTGCCATCGCCCAGGTAGCGACCGCAACGGACCCGTACTTCTCCGGTGCGCCGATCGGGCAGATTTTCGGCGACGCGGCCAAGGAGGCGCCGGTGCAGGTGCTCGGGGTCCATGACAAGAACGTCGCCGACCAGATCACCAACGCGCTGAGCGAGGTGGAGCGCAAGGGCACCGCGCCGGACAAGGCGTGGTCGAACGCGCAGAAGGGCGTCGAGAACGCCGTCGGCTGACCCGGGGGTGGGGACCCCACGCCGGGTCCTGACCCATGGGTCGGGGTGCCCGCCACCGGGCCCTGACCCAGGGGTGGGGGCCCGCCACCGGGCCCTGACCCTGGCGTGGGGCCCGCTCCCGGCCCCCGCCGCCGCAGTCGCGAACCGTACCCGCTCCACCCGACCCGAAGGGCCGCACCGTGACCCTGACCGCCTCCGGGCCGACGGCGGCACCCGTCCCGCCGTCGTCGGCCCGGTCCTCCCAAGGACCGGCGCGCCGCCGCAGACGGTCCGCACTCGTCCCGTACGCCTACATCGCCCCGTTCTTCACCCTCTTCGCGGCGTTCGGCCTCTTCCCGCTGCTCTACACCGCCTTCGTCTCGCTCTACCGCGTCGAGCTGCAGACCCCCGGCGACATGGAGTGGCGCGGCTTCGGCAACTACGCGGCGCTGCTCACCGACGAGTTCTTCTGGACCGCGCTCCGCAACACGTTCACCATCGGAGTCCTGTCCACCGTGCCGCAGCTCGCGATGGCCCTCGGTCTCGCCCATCTGCTCAACTACAAGCTCCGTGGCCGGACGTTCTTCCGTACCGCGATGCTGCTGCCGTACGCGACCTCCGTCGCCGCCGCCACACTCGTCTTCGCCCAGCTCTTCGGCCATGACTACGGGCTGGTCAACTACGCGCTCTCGCTGGTCGGTTTCGGCCCGGTCGACTGGCAGAACTCCACACTCGCCTCGCAGATCGCCGTCTCGTCGATCGTGATCTGGCGCTGGACGGGCTACAACGCGCTGATCTACCTCGCGGGCATGCAGTCCATCCCCTCCGAGCTGTACGAGGCGGCGGAGATGGACGGGGCCTCGCGCTGGCGGCAGTTCTTCCACGTGACCCTGCCCGGGCTGCGGCCCACGATCGTCTTCACCACGGTCGTCTCCACCATCGGCGCGACCCAACTCTTCGGTGAGCCACTGCTCTTCGAGGGATCGATCTCGGGCGGCATCTCGCACCAGTACCAGACGCTCGGGCTCTATCTGTACGAGCAGGGCTGGGGCTACTTCCATCTCGGCCGCGCCGCCGCCATCGCCTGGCTGATGTTCCTGTTGATTCTCGTCCTCGTCGGGGTCAACGCCCTGATCGTGCGGCGCCGTTCGCGGAAGGAGGGCCGGGCGTGACCACGCGAGTCGCCGGCCGTACCGGGCGCGGGGGCAAGATCACGTACGCGATCCTGATCCTCGCCGTCCTCGTCTCGGCCTTCCCGTTCTACTGGACGATCGTCGCCGCCAGCCGTTCCAACGCCGATCTCGCGCAGGTGCCGCCGACTCTGCTGCCGGGGCCCAACCTGTTCCGCAACTTCGAGGCGGTGATGGAGGAGGCGGACATCGGGAAGGCCCTCTTCAACTCGCTCGTCGTCTCCGGCTCGATCACCGTCGGCACGGTGCTCTGCTGCACCCTTGCCGGGTTCGCCTTCGCCAAGCTGCGGTTCCGGGGCCGGGGCGCGCTGCTCGCGATCACCGTCGGCACGATGATGATCCCGCCGCAGCTCGGGGTGATCCCGCTCTTCATGCTGATCGCCGAGCTGGGCTGGGTGAACCAGCTGCAGTCGGTGATCCTGCCGGGTCTCGTCTCGGCCTTCGGGGTGTTCTTCATGCGCCAGTACCTGGTGCAGTCCCTGCCGGACGAGCTGATCGAGGCGGCCCGGGTCGACGGGGCGTCCTCGGCCCGGATCTTCTGGTCGATCGTGGTGCCCATCGCCCGGCCGGGCATGGCGGTGCTCGGGCTGCTGACCTTCATGGCCGCCTGGAACGACTTCTTCTGGCCGATCATCGCGCTGTCCTCGCAGGAGCCGACCGTGCAGGTCGCGCTCCGCCAGCTCGGCGGCGGCTACGTCCACGACCAGTCCGTGATCATGGCGGGCACCCTGCTCGGCACGCTGCCGGTGCTGCTCGTCTTCGGCCTGCTGGGCCGGCAGATCGTCGGCGGCATCATGCAGGGCGCCGTGAAGGGCTGAGCTCCGTGGCCGCCTCGGGCCGGTCTCCCCCGGGCCCACCGTGCCGGGCAGACCGTATCCCTCCTACTCTCACAGGAGTTCTCCGTCCATGAACGCTCTCTTCCCTGACGGCTTCCGCTGGGGCGCGGCCACCGCCGCCTACCAGATCGAGGGGGCCGCCGCCGAGGACGGCCGTACCCCGTCCATCTGGGACACCTTCAGCCGTACGCCGGGCAAGGTGCGCAACGGCGACACCGGTGACATCGCCGCCGACCACTACCACCGCGTGCGCGAGGACGTGGCCCTGATGAAGGATCTCGGCCTCACGGACTACCGCTTCTCGCTCTCCTGGTCCCGGGTCCAGCCGACCGGGCGCGGTCCGGCCGTCCAGAAGGGGCTCGACTTCTACCGGGGCCTGGCCGACGAGCTGCTCGACGCCGGGATCCGGCCGGTCGCCACGCTCTACCACTGGGACCTGCCGCAGGAGCTGGAAGACGCGGGCGGCTGGCCGGAGCGGGTGACCGCGGAGCGCTTCGCGGAGTACGCGGGGCTCGCCGCCGAGGCGCTCGGCGACCGGATCACCACCTGGACGACCCTCAACGAGCCCTGGTGCTCGGCCTTCCTCGGTTACGGCAACGGGATGCACGCCCCGGGCCGCACCGACGACGCGGCCGCCCTGCGCGCCGCCCACCACCTCAACCTCGCCCACGGCCTGGCCGCGCGGGCGCTGCGGGCGGCCGTGCCCGCCTCGGCGGAGCTCTCGCTGACCCTCAACCTGCACGCGATCCGTGCACTGTCGGACTCCCCCGAGGACACGGACGCGGCCCGCCGTATCGACGCCGTCGCCAACCGGATCTTCCTCGACCCGGTCTTCCACGGCCGGCTCCCGGCCGATCTGGTCGAGGACACCGCCCGGATCACGGACTGGTCGTTCGTCCGGGACGGCGACCTGGAGGCGATCTCCACGCCCATCGACTCGCTCGGCGTGAACTACTACACCCCCGCCGTGGTCGGCGCCGGCGTCTCGGAGTCCCCGTCGCCGTATCCCGGCGCGCCGGAGCAGGTGCGGTTCGAGGCGGCGCCCGGGCCGCGCACGGCGATGGACTGGCCGGTGGACGCGGACGGCCTGTACGAGCTGCTTGTCCGGCTGCGCGACGAGCTGCCGGGCGTACCGCTGCTGATCACCGAGAACGGCGCGGCGTACGACGACTACGCCGACCCGGAGGGGAACGTCCACGACCCGGAGCGGGTGGCGTACCTCGACGCCCACCTGGCGGCGACGCACCGCGCGCTCGCCGACGGCGCCGACGTGCGCGGGTACTTCCTCTGGTCGCTCCTGGACAACTTCGAGTGGGCCTACGGGTACGGCAAGCGGTTCGGGATCGTGTACGTGGACTTCCCGAGCCAGCGCCGTACGCCGAAGGACAGCGCGCGCTGGTACGCGGAGGTGATCAGGCGCGGGGGGCTCGCCCGCTGAGCCTCGCCTCGCGGCGAGCTTCACGCGCGATGGGCAGGTAGCGGAGCCGTTCGGGGAGTACGGGCACCATGGCCCGTACGATCCGGGCGAAGCGGCGGAGCCGGCGCTCCTGCTCGTCGGTCCACTCCAGGCCGACGGCCTCGCGGGCGTCCGGGGGCATCAGGCCGACGGTGACGAAGGCGCGGAAGCGGGCGAGGCGGGGCAGGATCAGCGGCCACACCGCCCGGAGCAGCAGCCGTAGCGGCAGGGGACCGCGGTCGGGCGGCGGTACCGGCTGATCGGTGGCGACCAGCTCGCGCAGCACGACGGTGGCCTCCAGCTCGCCGAGCATCTTGCGGTAGTACGGCCAGAACTCCTCGACCGTCTGTGGCATGTCCCGGTCGTGGATGCCGAGGATGCGGCCGACTTGGAGCCACTCCGCGTAGAGCTGCCGTTCCTGGGCCTCGGTGAGCGGGCGGTGCAGCAGGCGCAGGCCGTGGTGGTAGACGGGGAAGCCGGTGGCGTGCACCCAGGAGTAGTGGGACGGGGTCAGCGCGTGGTAGCGCCGGCCGTGGGCGTCGGTGCCCTGGATGGTCCGGTGCAGCGTGCGGAGCCGGCGCCCTTCCTCGATCGCGGCCTCGCCGCCGTACACCCAGAGCAGCGCGGAGCGCAGCGAGCGCTCGCCGCGGCCCCAGGGGTCGGTCCGGAAGACCGAGTGCTCGTCGACGCCCGCGCCGACGGCGGGGTGGGCGACCTGGAGGGCCAGGGCGGAGGGCAGCATGAGGAGCCCGCGGATGTCCCCGGCGACGCTCCAGAGGACACCGCCGACGGGGGGTGGCTGGGGCGGGCGCGGTTCGGTCATACGGGCGTTCTCCTCATGCTCTCAGCCTGCGCCTTGCCGGGCGTTTCCGGCAAAGGCGGCAACAGTGACGTAGGGGCACAAAAGAATCGGGGCCGCTTCCCGGGCGTCGGCCCGGGGCGCGGCCCCGATCACATGGTGCGTGGTGGTTGTGGTGCGCGTCAGCCGCGGTCGGCGCCGACCGGCTCGCCGACGATACGGCCGGCCAGGGCGCGGGCCCAGGCCTCGACGTCCTGGTTGAGCTCGCGCTCGGCGGCGTCGCGCTCGGCGGCGATGCGCTCGGCACCGGCGGCCAGGATCGCGTCGCGCTCACGGTTGCCCTCGGCACGGGCGGCGGCGATGGCGGCCGCGCCCTCCTCGGTGGCCTGCGAGCGGATGCGGGCGGCCTCGTGGCGGGCCTCGGCCAGCTCGGCCTCGTACTGCTCGCGGATCGCCGTGGCCTGGGCACGGAGGCCGTCGGCGCGGCCTTCGCCACCCGCGGTGGCGTCCTCACGCTCGGCGAGGGTGCGGTTGATCTTCGGCAGGATGCCCTTCGCCAGGATCAGGAAGGTCAGGGCGAACAGCACCACGCCAAGGATCAGCTCAGCCGTGACGGGGTTGAGCGGACCGAGGTCCATGTCGAAGATCGTCGAATTCTGCGCGAGGGTCATGCGCGCATGATACCCGCTGGGCAAGCCACGATTTCCGCGCCCTTCGAACCTGTATACACAACCTTCATGCTGACATGACCGCGCAAGGTTCCCGGCACCCAATGGCTACCGCAAGGTAACTACGGCTGATTTGATGTGGCGCGCTGCTCCAACCCCCCACCTACATATGGGAGTTTCCGTGCCGCTCGCCGCACACCGCCGTCGTGCCTCCGGCGCCGCCCTGTCCCTGGCGCTCGCCGCCGCGACCCTGGCCACCGCAGCCCCCTCGGCCTCCGCAGCCGAGACGCCCCGCCTGAAGGTGCTCACCTACAACACCTTCCTGTTCAGCAAGTCGCTCTACCCCAACTGGGGCCAGGACCACCGGGCCAAGGCGATACCCGCCGCGTCCTTCTACCAGGGCCAGGACGTGGTCGTGATCCAGGAGGCGTTCGACAACTCCTCCTCGGACGCGCTCAAGGCGAACTCGGCCGCGCAGTACCCGTACCAGACGCCGGTCATGGGCCGCAGCAAGACCGGTTGGGACGCCACGAGCGGCGCCTACTCGGCCACGACGCCCGAGGACGGCGGCGTGACGATCCTCAGCAAGTGGCCGATCGTCCGCAAGGAGCAGTACGTCTACAAGGACGCCTGCGGCGCGGACTGGTACTCGAACAAGGGCTTCGTCTACACCGTCCTCGACGTGAACGGCGCCAAGGTCCACGTCGTCGGCACGCACACCCAGTCCACCGACCCGGGCTGCTCGGCGGGCGAGGCGGCGCAGATGCGCAGCCGCCAGTTCAAGGCGATGGACGCCTTCCTCGACGCCAAGAACATCCCGGCGAACGAGCAGGTCATCGTGGCCGGCGACATGAACGTCGACTCGCGGACCTCCGAGTACGGCACGATGCTGACCGACGCGGGCCTGGTGGGCGCGGACGCGCGTACCGGTCGCCCGTACTCCTTCGACACCGAGCTGAACTCGATCGCCTCCGAGCGCTACCCGGACGACCCGCGCGAGGACCTCGACTACGTCCTGTACCGCTCGGGCAACGCGCGCCCGGCGAACTGGACGAACAACGTGGTCCTGGAGCAGAGCGCGCCCTGGACGGTCTCCAGCTGGGGCACGAAGTACACGTACACGAACCTGTCGGACCACTACCCGGTGACGGGGTTCTGAGCGGCCCGACGGTGCTGACCGCCTAACCTACCGACCCGACCGGCCTGGGTCTCAAGGACGAGCCGTCCTTGAGACCCAGCCGTCGTCACGGGGCCCTAGTCTAGTACCCGTACGCGCCGAAGACGCTGTACGCCCACAGACCCACGACGCCGGCGACGCAGATCATCACCACCCACGAGGCGAGGCCGGTGTGCCGGCTCTTACGCGGGCGGGGGGCCTTGGTCCCGGTCCTCGATCCGGCCGGGCGCTCGGCGCGGGCGGCCTTCTCGCGACGGGCCCGGGGCGGCGGGATCGTCTCCGCCGCGGCGACGTCGGCGAGCAGGCGACGGCAGACCGCGGCCAGCTCGGCCGTACCGACGGAGAGGTCGACCACGGTCTCGGAGCGGGCCGGTGCCGTGGTGCCGCCGTCGAGGAGACGCCCGGCGCGCAGCCGGGCCTGGTTCCTACCCCCGGTCGGCGCGAAGCTGATCCAGCGCTCCACGTGCTCGCCCCGGATCACGACCCCACCGCCGCGCTCCCGGTACACGGTGTGTTCCCGCCACAGGACTCCGGCCAACTCCGTGGCCGTCTCCCTGAGTTCCGTGTACATGGCCCTCCCCTGTCGACTTCCCCACCTTCGAACAAGCATGTGACTCTAGCGGCAGGTACACGCCAGGTCTCCGCGCGGGTGCGCGGCCGGTCGCCGGCACGGGCCGCGTGGACGCGGTCGGTCCGTCAGATCAGGTCCTCGAAAACCTGGTCCCAGAACTCCGAGTCGTGCACCAGCAGGTCCCCGACGGTCATGCGCTCGCGGAGAGCGGTGACGGCCGCCGCTCGGGCGGTGTCGTCGGAGGTTTCCAGCGCGTCGGACGACTCGGCGATCAGGCCGAGGAGCACGGCCAGCGCGGGGAGGGACTCGGAGGCCGGGCCCTGCCAGCCGTCCGCGTGGTCCCAGCCGTTGGGGTCGTAGTGGGTGATGCCGCCGTCCGCCGCTTCGAGCATCAGGTGCTGGTCGTTCTGGAGGGCTACGGTGAAGCAGAAGTTCACCGGCGGGGAGTCGTCGTCGGGGTAGCGGTTCCCGTAGAACTCGTCCGCGTCGCACGGTTCCAGCGCGTCCTCGTCCCGCAGGTGCCTGGTGTCGATTCCGACGGCGTCCAGGTGTACGGCGGGGAAGCCGACTCTCAGGAGGAAATCCCTGGAGCCGGCGTGAGTCAGCTCCGGCGGCAGATCCGCCTCGGAAGGCCGCCAGAGGGAACCCTCCCCCAGCCGCTCCTCCAGCCATGCCGCGTCCGGTATCGACGGGATGTCTTCGCTCTTCACCATGCCCCCATGGGTCCGTTCTCTTTTACATCGGTGGTGAGACAGCAATACTGTTCCACCTAGCGCAACGGCACAGCACAGTACCGAAAGCGAGGCGCCCCAGATGGCCACCGAGAGCGACGTGCCGACGTTCACCGTCGACGAGTTGGCCGCTCGCGCCGGTGTCACCGTACGGACCGTGCGGTTCTACGGGACCAAGGGGCTGCTGCCACCGCCCGTCATCGGGCCGCGGCGGGTCGGGCAGTACGGGCCCGGGCACCTCTCCCGGCTCGCGTTGATCGAGGAGCTCCAGCGGCGGGGGATGACGCTCGCCGCCATCGAGCGGTATCTGCACGCACTGCCGCCCGATCTCAGCGAGCGCGACCTCGCCGTGCACCGGGCCCTGATCGCCGCCTGGGCGCCCGAGTCCGCCGAGGAGATCACCCGGCGCGAGCTGGAGCGGCGCGCCGGGCGGGGCCTCGGGGACACGGACGTCGACCGGCTCGCGGCGATGGGGGTACTGGACAAGGGTGACGACCCCGACGTCTTCCGGCTCGACGCCTCGCTGTTGCGGCTCGGCGTCGAGCTGCTCGACGTCCCCATCGCGCACGAGACGATCCTCGCCTCCCGCACCGTCCTCCTGGAGCACGCGCGCGTGGCGGCGCAGGAGCTGTCCCGGCTCTTCCGGGAGGAGGTCTGGAACCCGTACCGGGAGAGCGCCGAGGACCCGGACCACCTGGCCGCCATGAAGTCGCTCTCCGCGCACATGCAGCCGATGGTGATCCAGGCCCTCGTCACGGCCTTCCAGCGGTCCCTGCAGGAGGAGTTGCGGGCGGCGTTCGGCACGGAGACGGGTACGGGTACGGAGTCCGGTACGGAAAGCGCCGCGGACGGCTAGCCGAGCAGCTTCGGCCGGGTTCCCGGGGTCAGGCCGATCCACACGGTGTCGCTCTCGCGGACGATGTACATCACGTCCTGCTTCACATTCCAGCCCAGCGGGACGACGTAGTACCGCCCGTCGCGTTCCAGGAGCAGGCGCAGCCCGGTGTAGCGGTAGCGATGCCGTACTCCGCTCGGCAGCACATCCTTCGTGACCCTGCTGGTGGGCAGGGCGAGTGGATGGGTGCTGAGGAGCATTACGCCGGTCCATTCGGTGACATGGCGGGCGCGGGAAGCGGCGTCCCGTTCGGCGGTCTGCACGGTGACCTGGGTGAGCGCCCAGAAGAGGAAGACCCCCGCCGCGAAGATCGGCAGCGCCCGGTACCGGAATGCCGTCGGGCGTCGCCCCGTCGCGTCACGGAACTGGCCCATCAGAAGACCGGCCGCGATGACCAGCGGAGCGGTCCAGCCGTACGGCTGGATCTCGCTCCACAGGGCGAGCAGCACCACGCCGACGGCCACGACCGGCAGTTGCAGTCGGCCCGCCAGGACCTCGGCCCGTGAGGGGGCGCGGGGCGCCGCGGCGCCGTTCGGCCAGGACCGCGCCGAGTACCAGGGCACTGCCACGAGGAGCAGGACCACCCCGGCGGCCACCAGGACCTCCAGCTTCAGCATGTGGAGGCTCTGGGTGACCTGCTCGCCGAAGCCCAGGTCGAGCGCGCTGAGGGAGATGTGGAAGTACGCGTAGAAACTGCTGGTGTACATCGCCCCCAGGTAGAACATGAGCGCCGCGATGAACGTCCCTTGCGCGATCACGATCCTGAGGAGCGCGGTGGGGCTGGTCGGCTCGCTCCCCCGGGCGGGCGGGGTGGCCGCGTGCTCGGGCGGCGAATGCTCGGGCGGCGGGTGCTCGTCGGACTCGCTCACGTGCCGTCGGGATCGGGCAGCTCGGGCGGGACCGGAGCCTTGGGCGAGGGGGGCACCGGCGGGGTGAGGGACGGCGCGCTGGTCGGGCCGTCCTCGTCGTCCGTGCGGGAGGCCGTCGGCGGCAGTGGTTCCGGGGCGATGGACTGCTGGTCGTCGCCCGTGGGCCGAGGGTTCGGAGTGTCGTCCGGATCCTCCGACCGGTCCTCGAACGGATCCTCGGACGGATCCTCCGACCGTTCCTCGGACACGACCGACGGCGACGGCTCGTCCGCGGGATCGTCCTTTTCGGAGTCGCATCCGACGAGCAGGGCCACGCACGACACGCTCACCACGGCGAGGATGACGCCACGGATCCAGCGACCGGTCTTGTCCCGCATCCGACCTCCTTGATCGTCTGCGAGCGTAGAGGGACGCGGGGCCCCGCCCCCGCCCCCACACGAGGCGGCCCCGACACACCGCCCGATCGGACGATCGGACCGGTGCGCCGGGACCGCTCAGCGAGGCAAGGACGTCACGCGTCCGTGAAGACCTCGCCCCGCTCCGCCTTCTCCACCAGCAGCGCCGGCGGCTGGAAGCGGTCGCCGTACTTCTCCGCCAGCTCACGCGCGCGTGCCACGAAGCCCGGCAGCCCGCCCTCGTAGCCGTTGATGTACTGGAGCACTCCACCGGTCCACGCCGGGAAGCCGATGCCCATGATCGAGCCGATGTTCGCGTCGGCGACCGAGGTCAGGACGTTCTCCTCCAGGCAGCGGACCGAGTCCAGCGCCTCGGAGAAGAGCATCCGCTCCTTCATGTCCTCGAAGGGGATCTCCACGTCCGCGCGCGTGAAGTGCTCGCGCAGCCCCGGCCACAGGCCCGCCCGCTTGCCGTCCTCCCCGTACTCGTAGAAGCCCGCGCCGCCGCTGCGTCCGGTACGCCCGAACTCGTCGACCATCCGGTCGATGACCGCGTCCGAGGGGTGCCCGGCCCAGGTGCCGCCGGCCTCCTCGATCGCGCGCCGGGTCTCGTTGCGGATCTTCCGGGGCAGCGTGAGGGTCAGCTCGTCCATCAGGGAGAGGACCTTGGCCGGGTATCCGGCCTGCGCCGCCGCCTGCTCGATCGAGGCCGGTTCGACGCCCTCGCCGACCATGGCGACGCCTTCGTTGATGAACTGACCGATCACCCGCGAGGTGAAGAAGCCGCGCGAGTCGTTGACGACGATCGGGGTCTTCTTGATCTGCCGGACGAGGTCGAAGGCGCGGGCCAGCGCCTCGTCGCCGGTGCGCTCGCCCTTGATGATCTCCACCAGCGGCATCTTGTCGACCGGCGAGAAGAAGTGCAGGCCGATGAAGTCGTCCGGGCGGGAGACACCCTCCGCGAGCACGGTGATCGGCAGCGTGGAGGTGTTGGAGCAGAGCAGCGCGTCCGGCTCGACGATGTCCTGGATCTCCTCGAAGACCTTGTGCTTGAGCGCGGTGTCCTCGAAGACGGCCTCGATCACGGCGTCGCAGCCCGTGACGTCGGCGGGGTCGGCGGTCGGGGTGATCCGGGCGAGGAGTTCGTCCGCCTTGGCCCGGGTCGTACGGCCCCGGGAGACGGCCTTGGCGCAGAGCTGCTCGGAGTAGCCCTTGCCCTTCGCCGCGGACTCCGCCGTGACGTCCTTGAGGACGACCTCGATGCCCGCGCGGGCGCACGAGTACGCGATCCCGGCCCCCATCATGCCCGCGCCGAGCACGGCGACCTTGCGGACGGGGCGCGGCTCGACGCCCTGGGGGCGGCTGGCGCCGGAGTTGACGGCCTGGAGGTCGAAGAAGAACGCCTGGATCATGTTCTTCGCGGTCTGGCCGGTGACCAGCTCGGTGAAGTACCGGGCCTCGATGGTCAGCGCCGTCTCGAAGTCGACCTGGGAGCCCTCGACGGCGCAGGCGAGGATGTTGCGCGGGGCCGGGTACGGCGCGCCGTTCAGCTGCTTCTTCAGGTTGGCCGGGAAGGCCGGCAGGTTGGCGGCGAAGCGGGGATTGGACGGGGTGCCGCCCGGGATCTTGTACCCCTTGACGTCCCAGGGCTGCTGCGACTCGGGGTTCGCGTCGATGAAGGCGCGCGCCTTGGCGAGCATCTCCTCCGGCGTGGCGGCCACCTCGTGGACCAGGCCGTTCTCCAGGGCCCGCCGGGGCGCGTACTGGGTGCCCTGGAGCAGCACCTTCAGCAGGGCGTCGGCGATGCCCATGAGCCGTACGGTACGGGTGACGCCGCCGCCCGCCGGGAGCAGGCCGAGCGTGACCTCGGGCAGGCCGATCTTGGAGCCGGGCGCGTCGAGCGCGATCCGGTGGTGGGAGGCGAGGGCGATCTCGTAACCGCCGCCGAGCGCCGCGCCGTTGATGGCGGCGACGACCGGCTTGCCGAGGGTCTCGATGCGGCGCAGGGAGCGCTTGATCTCGGTGCCGGTGTCGAAGGCGAGCTGGGCGTCCTCCGGCCTCAGCCGGATCATGTCCTTGAGGTCGCCGCCCGCGAAGAAGGTCTTCTTGGCGGAGGTGTAGATGATGCCGCGGATGGAGTCCTTCTCGGCCTCGGCGCGGTCGGCGATCGCCGCGATGGAGTCCTTGAACGCCTGGTTCATGGTGTTCGCGGACTGGTTCGGGTCGTCCAGAACAAGGGTGACGACGCCGGTCTCGTCCTGCTCCCAGCGGATGGTGGTGCTCTGGTTGCTCATTGCTGCTTCTCCGTAAGACTGGTGAAGGCCGGGGGGGACGGACGGTCAGACGCGCTCGACGATGGTGGCGATGCCCATGCCGCCGCCGACGCACAGCGTGGCGAGGCCGTACCGCTTGTCCTGGCGCTCCAGCTCGTCGACGAGGGTGCCGAGGATCATCGCGCCGGTCGCGCCGAGCGGGTGGCCGAGCGCGATCGCGCCGCCGTTGACGTTGACCTTGTCGAGGCTGATGCCCATGTCCTTGACGAAGCGGAGCACGACGCCCGCGAAGGCCTCGTTGATCTCGACCAGGTCGATGTCGTCCATGGTGAGACCGGCCTTGGCGAGCGCCTTGCGGGTCGCGGGGGCGGGCCCGGTGAGCATGATGGTGGGCTCGGAGCCCGAGACGGCGGCGGCGACGATCCGGGCGCGCGGCGTCAGCCCGTACCGCTCGCCGACGGCCTTCGAGCCGATGGCGACGAGCGAGGCGCCGTCCACGATGCCGGAGGAGTTGCCGGCGTGGTGGACGTGGTCGATCTTCTCCACCCAGTGGTACTTCTGCAGCGCGACGGCGTCGAAGCCGCCCATGTCGCCGATGGCGGCGAAGGAGGGCTTGAGGGCGGCGAGCGAGTCGGCGGTGGTACCGGGGCGCATGTGCTCGTCGTGGTCGAGGACGACGAGGCCGCTGTGCCGGTCCTTGACGGGGACGACGGAGCGGTCGAAGCGGCCGTCCTTCCAGGCGGCCGCGGCGCGCTCCTGGGAGAGCGCGGCGTATTCGTCGACGTCGCGGCGCGAGAAGCCCTCGATGGTGGCGATGAGGTCGGCGCCGATGCCCTGGGGAACGAACCCGGTCTCGTGGTTGGTCATCGGGTCGGCGAACCAGGCGCCGCCGTCGGAGGCCATCGGGACGCGCGACATGGACTCGACGCCACCGGCGAGGACGAGCTCCTCCCAGCCCGAACGGACCTTCATCGCGGCCATGTTGACGGCTTCGAGGCCGGAGGCACAGAAGCGGTTCTCCTGGACGCCTGCGACGGTGTCGGGCAGGCCGGCGGCGATGGCCGCGATCCGGGCGATGTCGGAGCCCTGGTCGCCGACCGGGCCGACGACGCCGAGGACGATGTCGTCGATCGCGGCCGGGTCGAGCCCGGGGAAGCGGTCGCGAAGCTCGTGGATGAGTCCGACGACGAGGTCGATGGGCTTGGTGCCGTGCAGGGCTCCGTTGGCCTTGCCGCGACCGCGCGGGGTGCGGATCGCGTCGTACACATACGCTTCGGTGCTCACGAGAAGCCTTTCGAGGGTTTCAAGGTTCGGGGATGTCGACGATGAGGGGTGTCGGGCGGAGGGACCAGCGCTTGTCGCCTAGCCCAGCAGGGAACGTCCGATGATCTCCTTCATGATCTCGGTCGTGCCGCCGTAGATGGTCTGGATACGGCCGTCGGTGAACGCCCTGGCCACCGGGAACTCGGCCATGTAGCCGTACCCTCCGTGGAGTTGGAGGCAGCGGTCGGCGACCCGCTTCTGCAGCTCGGTCGCCCACCACTTGGCCATCGAGGCGTGGACGGCGTCGAGTTCCCCGTTCGAGTGATCCACGATGCACCGGTCGAGGAACGTACGGGTGACGGCGCACTCGGTCGCCATCTCCGCGATCTCGAAGCGGATGTGCTGGAGCTTGGCCAGCGGGCGACCGAACGCCTCGCGCTCCTTCACGTACCGGGTGGTGATCTCCAGGAGGTGTTCGGCGGCGGCGATGCCCGCCACGGCGATGGCCATCCGCTCCTGGGCGAGATTGGTCATGAGGTGGACGAAGGCCCCGTTGAGCTCGCCGAGGAGGTTCTCCTTGGGGACGCGGACGTCGTGGAAGAAGAGCTCGGCGGTGTCCTGGGACTTCTGGCCGATCTTGTCCAGGTTCCTGCCCCGCTCGAAGCCCTCCGTCCCCCGCTCGACGACGAGCAGCGAGAGCCCGTGCGCCCCGCCCTCGGGCGTCGTCTTCGCGACCACGATCACCAGGTCGGCGAGGATCCCGTTGGAGATGAAGGTCTTGGAGCCGTTGAGCACCCAGTGGTCGCCCCGGTCCTCGGCGCTCGTACGGATGCCCTGGAGGTCGGAGCCCGCCCCCGGCTCGGTCATCGCGATGGCGGTGATCAGCTCGCCGGTGCAGAAACCGGGCAGCCAGCGGCGCTTCTGCTCCTCGGTGGCGAGCGAGGTGAGGTACGGGCCGATGATGTCGTTGTGCAGCCCGAGGGCGAAACCGGGCGCGCCGGCCCGGGTGAACTCCTCGGCGAGGACGGCGCTGTAGCGGAAGTCGGGGTTGCCGCCGCCGCCGTACTCCTCGTCCACGGCGAGGCCGAGCAGCCCCTGCCGGCCGGCGGCGCGCCAGGCCTCGCGCGCGACGACGCCGTCCTTCTCCCACTGCTCGTAGTGCGGCAGCACCTCCTTGGCGAGGAAGGTACGGACGGTGGCGCGGAAGGCCTCGTGGTCGGCGGTGTAGAGCTGGCGCTTCATGCTTCGGGCTGGCCTTTCAGGGAGGGGACGGCCCAGTCGCGGGCGATCTCGTCGGTGTCGGCGCCGGGCCGGGCGGGGCCGGTGCGGACGGTCCCGGGGGTGACGGAGAAGCGGGGTGCGGGGGCGGGCTGGGTGAGGCCGCCGTGCTCGACGAAGGTGGCGCGGGCGGCGAGGTGCGGGTGCGCGGGGGCCTCGCGGAGGGAGAGGACGGGGGCGACGCACGCGTCGGTCCCCTCGAAGACGGCGGTCCACTCCTCGCTCGTACGGGTACGGAAGCGTTCCGCGACAGCGGTACGGAGCTCCGCCCAGCGGCCGAAGTCGCGGCGGGCGGGGGCGACGTCCTCGATGCCGAGGAGCCGGACGAACTCGTCGTAGAACTGCTGCTCAAGCGCGCCGACGGCCATGTACCGGCCGTCGGAGGTCTCGTACGTGCCGTAGAAGGGGCAGCCGCCGTCCAGCAGGTTGACGCCGCGCCGGTCCTGCCAGCCGCCGGCCGCGAGCATGCCGTGGATCATGGTGGCGAGGTGGGCGGAACCGTCGACGATGGCGGCGTCGACGACCTGGCCCTCGCCGTGCGCGCGGGCGTGCTGGAGCGCCGCGAGGACCCCGACGACGAGGTAGAGCGAGCCGCCCGCGTAGTCGCCGACGAGATTGGCGGGGACGGTGGGCGGGCCGTCCGGGTCGGGGCCGATCATGCCGAGGGTGCCGGTGATCGCGAGGTACGCGATGTCGTGTCCGGCGCTGGCGGCGAGCGGCCCGTCCTGGCCCCAGCCGGTCATCCGGCCGTAGACGAGCTTCGGGTTGCGGGCGAGGCAGGCGTCGGGGCCGACGCCGAGGCGTTCGGCGACGCCGGGCCGGTAGCCCTCGATCAGGATGTCGGCCCGCTCGACCAGGTCGAGGACGGTCGCGGGACCGCCGTCCGCCTTGAGGTCGACGAGGGCGGAGCGCTTGTTGCGGTTGGTGAGGTCGTACGCGGGGTCGATGCCGAGCCCGGGCCCGCCCGGCCGGTCGACCCGGACGACGTCGGCCCCGAGATCGGCGAGCAGCATGGCAGCGAACGGACCGGGCCCGATCCCCGCCAGCTCCACCACCCGCACCCCGGAGAGGGGCCCGGTTCGAGTGGTGGTGTGGGTGGTTGCCGTCGTCGCCGCCATCGAGCCCCCAGCTATGTGACACCAATGATGTAACACCGGTGATGCTAGGAACGTGTTCCACTCCGCACAAGACCCCAGGCCGAGCAAGCGCTTGGAAATTCCTTGGCGCACCCGCCGCGCCCGGACCGGCTGCGGATAGGGTCCCGTCATGCGCATATCACGACGCGGGATCTCCGCCCTGCTCGCGGCACCGCTGACCGCCGCCCTGCTGATCTCCTGCTCCGGCACGGCGGACAAGCCCGCGGACGAGGGCTCGCCCCGTGGCGCGACCGCTTCGCCGCCGGCCGCGGGCGACAGCGGGGCGACGGGTGACGAGGGGCAGCCCGAGAGCGGCGCGGAGCCGACCGCACCGACGGTGCTGGTCAGGGACGCCTTCGCCGGGCTGCAGGCCACGCTCAACGACAGCTGCGCCACGGACTGCGCCTACTTCCTCGGCCGCGTCTACGACGAACTGGACCGGCTCGACGGCGCGATGAAGGCCGACCCCAAGGGGCCCGGCCACTTCCCCGAGCCGATCGCCTGGATCGAGAAGCTGCGGACGACCCTGGCCGGTGACCGCGAGTTCGCGAACCTGAAGAAGCGCCAGGCCCTGCTGATCGGCACCCGGGACCGGATCAACACCTGGATGCAGGGCCACCCCGACGACTACCGCTGACGGTCCGCCGTCCGACCGCGCGGGAGGTACCGCTAGGCTCCGCGCTCGCAGGGGAAGCCGTCGGTGAAGGCGAGGGGCCGGATGGAGAGCGGGAACGGTGTGCGGCGGGGCGACGGGGAGCGGGCGTTCGACGTCGTGCTCTTCGGGGCCACCGGGTTCGTGGGTGAGCTGACCGCGGAGTATCTGGCCGAGCACGCTCCGGTCGGGTGCCGGTGGGCGCTCGCCGGGCGGAGCCGCGCCAAGCTGACCGCGTTGCGTGAGCGGCTGGCGGCGCGGTGGCCCCGGTGCGGCGAGCTGCCGCTGGTGGTCGCGGACTCCGCCGACGCGGTGGCGATGCGCGAACTGGCCGCGTCCGCCCGGGTGGTGGCCACCACGGTCGGCCCGTACGTCTGGTACGGCGAGGCCCTGGTGGCGGCCTGCGCGGAGGCCGGTACGGACTATGTGGACCTCACCGGCGAGCCGGAGTTCGTCGACGAGATGTACGTACGGCACGACGCGCGGGCCCGCGAGACGGGGGCAAGGATCGTGCACGCGTGCGGCTTCGACTCCGTACCGCACGACTTGGGCGTGTACTTCACCGTCCGGCAGCTGCCGAAGGACGTACCGCTGCGGATCGACGGCTTCGTGCGCGCGGGGGCCATCTTCTCGGGCGGCACGTTCGCGTCGGCTCTGACGGCGATGGGCCGCGGCCGGGAGACCCTGCGCGCCGCGCGCGAACGGCGCCTGTACGAGCCCCGGTTGGTGGGCCGCCGGGCGCGCGCCCCGATCGCAGGGCCGCGATTCAGCCGGGAGACCGGCACCTGGGCGCTGCCGCTGCCGACCATCGACGCGCAGGTGGTGGCCCGTTCGGCGCGGGCCCTTGAGTCGTACGGCCCCGACTTCGTCTACCGGCACTACGCCTCGGTCAAGACGCTCCCGATGGCGCTCGGCGGCTCCGCCGTGGTCGGCACCGGCCTCGCCGCTGCCCAACTCGCGCCCGTGCGGCGGTGGCTGATGGATCGTTACGAAGCCGGCCGGGGCCCCAGCGCCGAGCGGCGGGCCCGCAGCTGGTTCTCCGTGCGCTTCGTCGGCGAGGGCGGCGGGCGGCGCGTCTTCACGGAGGTCTCGGGCGGCGACCCGGGGTACGACGAGACGGCGAAGATCCTCGCCGAGTCGGCGCTCTGCCTCGCCCTGGACGACGACCTGCCCAAGACCTCCGGTCAGGTCACGACGGCGGTGGCGATGGGCGACGCGCTCCTCGACCGGCTGCAAGCGGCCGGCATCCGCTTCCGGGTGGCGCACAGGGGCTGAGGCCGAGCTCGGGCGCCGTAGCCCTTCAGTGGCGCACGAGGCAGAAGGGGTGGCCGGCCGGGTCGGCGTAGATGCGCCAGGCCCGGCCGCCGTCCCCTTCGTCGAGCAGCGACGCCCCGAGCGCGAGCACCGCGTCGTGGGCGGCCTCCAGGTCGGTGACCCGGACGTCGAGGTGGAACTGCTGCTCGGGCGCTCCCCAGACGGGCGGGCGGTGGTCGGCCACGCCCTGGAAGGCGAGCACCGGCGCGCCGGCGGCATCGTGCAGGGTGGCCCAGGCATCGCCGACGGCCCACTGCGGGTCGGGACGGTTGACCTCACCGCCCAGCACCTGCTGGTAGAACCCGGCGAGCTCCATGACGTCGGTGCAGTCCAGGACGACGCACTGGAGCGTGCCGATCATGCGAGCACCCAGGCGGCGACGACGTAGATCATGGCGCAGACCCAGGCCAGGGCGAGCAGCCCGGCCCCGGCGAGCAGCACGTTCATGGAGCGCCCGGCGGTGCGTGGAGGGGCGGAGACGGGGGATGTCATGCGCACAAGCCTGCCTCGCGCGATCACCGCCCGCCATCCGTACGCGTACTCAGTCACGCTACTCAGCCCCCGACCGGTCCAGGGCCTCCCGGAGGGCCCGGCGGCAGAGGGAGTCGGCGCGCCGCGTGGTCTCCGGGATGCGGTAGCGCGGCGCCAGCAGCAGGGTGTGGGCGCAGGCGTTGTCGAGGGAGACCCGGTGGCCGACGGAGACGTAGACGGGCTTCACCCCCGCCTGGGTGCGCAGGGCCCGCCCGACCTCCTCGTCCCCCGCCGTCAGAGGGCTGAAGTCGCCCCGGTCCGGGCCGGGTTGCTCGTACGCGAAGGTGAACGGGTTCTTCGCGACGCCGATCGACGGGCGGCCCGTCAGCACGCCGAGGTGGCTCGCGAGCCCGAAGCGGCGGGGGTGGGCGAGACCGTAGCCGTCGCAGACGAGCAGCCCCGGGTCGGCGGTCAGCGAACCGAGCGCGGCGAGCACCGTCGGGATCTCGCGGAAGGCGAGCAGCCCGGGGACGTACGGGAACGACACCCGGCCGACCGCCGTCGCCTCCTCCACGACGGCGAGCGTCCGGGCGTCCAGGACGACGGCCGCGGCGGCGACGAGGTCGCGCTCGTCCTCGTACGCCACGTCGAGCCCGGTGACATGGCCGGTGCCGGGCTCCGGGCCCGGCTCGTCGAGGACGAGCCGGGAGCGCAGTTCCCGCTGCACGGCGCGGGCCGTCGTCTCGTCGGTGGGCCAGCCCTCGGGAACGTCGATGATCGTCATGATGTCGGCCACCCTACGGCGCGCCTCCGTCCGACTGGCGAGCGGTTTTCCCGCCGCCGTCCGGCCCCCGGGTAGCCTGCGATCATGTTCGTTCTGGAATTGACCTACACCGCCCCGGTCGAGCGGGCCGACGCGCTGCTCGACGCGCACGTCGAATGGCTCGACGCGCAGTACGCCGCGGGCGTCTTCATCGCGTCCGGGCGGAAGAACCCGCGGGACGGCGGCATCGTCCTGGCCGCCGGGGTCGACCGCGCGGAGATCGAGAAGATCGTGGCGGCCGACCCGTTCACGGTCGAGGGCGTCTGCGCGTACCGGATCACGGAGTTCTACGCGACGAAGACGGCCGAGGCCCTCGCCCCGTACCGCGAACAGCTCCCTTCCTAGCCGTTCAGCCTCTGCCGAGGCGGGCGATGCGGCCCTTCTCGCCGGAGGCCCAGCACGCGCCGTCCCGCGTGCAGTCGACCGTGTCGTACGAGCCGGTGTCGACGGTCCGCCAGGTGCGGCCGCCGTCCGTCGTCAGGTCCGTGCCGGTCGGGCCGACCGCGAGCGCGGCGTTGGGGGCACCTCCCATGCCGTCAAGGCTATGGGGGAGGGAGTACGGGAGCCACGCGACGCCCGAGCGGTACGCGGGCGGCGGGGCCGAGGCCGCGCTCCAGTGGCGTCCGCCGTCGCCGGTGACCGCGGCCGCGTGCGGCGAGGCCTGTCCCGCCCGGTAGTCGCCGCCGACGGCGATGCCGTGCGTACGGTCACGGAAGGCCAGCCCGAAGACGCCCCGCGCCGGGTCGCCGGCCGGGATGGCCGACTCGGCGACGGTCCAGTTCAGGCCCCGGTCGCGGGAGTGCAGCACGCGCGCGCCGGCACCGCCACCGGTGGCCAGCCAGACGTCCCGCGGCCCGGAGGAGACCAGGCACTGGCCGCTCGCCGCGAACCCGGCCTCGCCGGGCAGCGCGGCCGGCATCCCCGCGTCGGGCAGGACCGCCCACGAACGGCCGCCGTCCCGGGTCGACAGGATCCGGTACTTCCCGTCGACCGGGTCGCTCATGGCGAGCCCGTGCCGGCGGTCGAAGAAGGTCATGCAGTCGTAGAACGCCCGCGGGTCGGTGTTGCGGAAGGACTCCGTCCAGGTGGCTCCGCCATCGTCGGTGCGCAGGACCCGGGAGGCCTCCCCCTCGCCGATGGCGAGAACCACCGCGCGCCGGGCGTCGAACGCCTCGACGTCGCGCAGCTCCAGTTCCCCCGCGCCGGGTGGCGAGACGTTCCGCCAGCTCCGGCCGCCGTCCGTGGTCCGCAGCACCGTCCCCTTCGAGCCCGCCGCCCAGGCTGTCGTACGGTCGACGGCGTCGAGCCCCCGGAAGCGGGCGTCCGTACCGGTCTCCGTCAGCTGCCAGCCGGCTCCGTAGGCCCCGACCGGCGCCGTACCGCCCGAAGTCCCGTGCGCCGGGACCGTCAGGGCCAGTGCGAGGGCCGCCCCGCTCAGTCCCGCCCACATCATTCGTCTCGTCTTCCCCTTGGACGTCATGGCGCCGGAAGCTAGCCCACCCCGAAGACCCCGTCCAGACCGCCTCGTACCGGGCAGACGCGGGGGCGGGCGGTGACACAGCTCACGTGACCCCCCAGTGCACGTTCCGGCCCCTTCGTTCGTCTTCCCTTGTGTCAGGGAGACGTCAGGAACCGAAGCCGCGCGACAGGAGCTGGCCTTGTCCACCGTCATCGAGCAGGCCGTTCAGGCCCGTCTGGTCGCATCCGCGCCCCGGATGGAGACCGTCCCCGCCACACTCCGGTACGACCGCGAGGATCCCTTCGCCGTGAGCATGGCGTTCCCGCCGCCCGCGACGCTGGAGGGCGTCGAGGTGTCCTGGGCCTTCTCGCGCGAGCTGCTCGCGCAGGGGGTCGACGGACCCGCCGGGCTCGGGGACGTCCGGGTCCGCCCGTACGGGTACGACCGCACCGTCGTGGAGTTCCACGCGCCCGAGGGCGTGGCCGTGGTGCACGTGCGCACATCCGAGCTGCGCCGCTTCCTCCAGCGCTCGCAGCACCTGGTGCCGACCGGCCGCGAGCACCAGTACCTGGACTGGGACGAGGACCTGGCCCAGCTCCTGGACGACTGACCGCGCGCCGTCTCCGCATTCGCTTAAATCGTTTGTCTCCGCCCGGCGCCGGGCGTACCGTCCTGACCTGGCCCTGTTGTCGCCCGATCGGAGAAGGCCGTTGCTCGTCTGAGGATGCGAGACACCGTGCCGCGCGTGCCTCTTGCTGCCCCTGAGCAGCGCCGCGTGTGCCGTCTTCGCCCTCGGCGTACGAGCATGTCCCGCCTGCCCGCGCCCCGGTGTCTCACCCGTTGCCCCAGCCCACGCTCTCGCAACAGGGAGGCCCCCATGGCGACCCATCCCACTTTCATCACCTGCTCGTCCCTGTCGTTCTCCTGGCCGGACGGCACCGAGGTCCTGAGCGACTTCCGGCTCGCGGTCGGCCCCGGCCGGACCGGCCTGATCGGTCTGAACGGCTCCGGGAAGTCGACGCTCCTCAAGCTCGTCGCCGGTGAGCTGACCCCCGCCGACGGCACGGTCCGTACGGTCGGCGAGGTCGGCTACCTCCCGCAGAACCTGGTCCTGGACACCGCGCTCCGGGTCGACCAGGCCCTCGGGATCGCCGAGACCCGGGCCGCGCTGCACGCCATCGAGGCGGGCGATCCCGCCGAGGAGCACTTCACCGCGGTCGGCGACGACTGGGACGTGGAGGAACGGGCCCGCGCCACGCTCGACCAGCTCGGCCTCGGGCACATCGGCCTCGACCGGACGATCGGCGAGGTGTCCGGCGGCGAGTCGGTGCTGCTGCGGCTCGCGGCGCTGCTGCTCGCCCGGCCGGACATCCTGCTGCTCGACGAGCCGACGAACAATCTCGACCTGCACGCGCGGAACCGGCTCTACGAGGCCGTGGACGCCTGGTCCGGCGTCCTGGTCGTGGTCAGCCACGACCGTCAACTCCTGGAGCGGGTCGACCAGATCGCCGATCTCCGCGACGGCGAGGTCGCCTGGTACGGCGGGGCGTACTCCGCGTACGAGGCGGCGCTCGCCGCCGAACAGGAGGCGGCCGAACGGATGGTGCGGGTCGCCGAGGCCGACGTCCAGCGGCAGAGGCGCGAACTCTCCGAAGCACAGATGAAGTTGGCGCGCCGGAAGCGGTACGGGCAGAAGAGCTTCGACAACAAGGTCGTACCGAAGATCGTCGCCAACAACCGCAAGGCCGCGGCGCAGGTGTCGGCGGGCAAGCACCGCGCCCTGCACACCGAGCGGCTGGCCGAGGCGCGCGAGCGGCTCGACGTGGCGGTGGAGGCGGTGCGGGACGACGACGAGATCAGGATCGAGCTGCCGCGCACCACGGTCCACCCGGGCCGCGAGGTGCTGACGCTGCGCGATCTGGAACTGCGGTACGGCGCCCGGGTGGACGGCGGCTTCGAGCTGCGCGGGCCCGAGCGGATCGCGCTCGTGGGCCGCAACGGGGCCGGCAAGACGACGCTGTTGCGCACGATCGCCGGGGAGTTGGAGCCGGTGGCGGGCGAGGTCGAGACCCATGTGCCGCTGCGTTTCCTGCCGCAGCGACTCGACGTGCTCGACGACGGGTTGAGTGTGGTGGAGAACGTGGCCCGGTTCGCGCCCGAGGCGACGGCCAACATGATCAGGGCGCGCCTCGCCCGGTTCCTGTTCCGGGGTGCGCGGGCGGACCAGCCGGCCGGGACGCTGTCCGGCGGGGAGCGGTTCCGGGCCACCCTTGCGGCGTTGCTGCTCGCCGAACCGGCACCGCGGCTGCTGATGCTGGACGAGCCGACGAACAATCTGGACATGGCGTCGGTGCGGAAGCTGACGGCGGCCCTGGAGGCGTACGAGGGGGCGTTGATCGTGGCCAGCCACGACGTGCCGTTCCTGGAGTCGCTGGGGATCACCCGCTGGCTGCTGCTCGACGGCGAGCTGCGGCCGACGGACGCGGCGGAGGTCGTGTCAACGGCTCAGTAACGCCCAGGACTTCGTGCCGCCACCGGGCGTGAGCACCGGGGCGAGTCCCCAGTCCCCGCCGCGCCGGTCGACCGCCGCGGCCAGCAGCCACATGCTGCGGCTTCGGCGGTCGCGGCATTCCTCGGCCTTCTCCGCCGAGGAGTGCGCCGGATGCTGGTCGTAGAGGACGATCCGCAACGCCTCGAACTGCCGGCGGACGCGCAGGATCATCTCCCGGTCGGGGGTGAAGCGGTAGGCGGCGGCGACCAGTTCGGAGGCCGCGAGCACGGCGGTGTCGCAGAGCTCGGCCAGACCGTGCCGGGTGAGCAGCGTGCGGACGGCCTGCCGGGCCAGTCCGGCGCAGTAGGCGCCCCCGGGCAGGACCATCGAGTAGCTGAGGTTCTCCGCCGCGGGAGATATGGGCCCGGCCGCGACGGCGGACGGGAGGCAACGCAGGGCGCCCTTCATCGTGTTGCTCACATTTCCTGTGTGTGGGGATGCTCACACACAGATACGGTCGCTGCGTGTGAGACTGACACTACCGACCGTAGTGTACGCCCGGAGCACGGTGCTACTACTTGCGGGTAGACGTGTTATTCCGGCCAAAATGCCGGCCACCACGGGCCGACCGCCGACCACGACGGGCCGGCCAGGAGGGAAGAGCGAGCGTGCCACCCAGGAGCACCCCGACCGCGCGCCAGCAGCGGCTCGGGAAGGAACTGCGCAAACTGCGCGAACAGTCGGGGATGTCGGCCCAGCAGGCCGCCGCCCTCCTGGGCGTCGACCGCACCCGTATCCCCAACATCGAGTCGGGCCGCTTCGGCATCAGCGCCGAGCGCGTGCGCACTCTCGCCTTCAACTACGGCTGCCCGGACACCGGCCTCGTCGACCTGCTCGCCGCGACGGCCCAGGAACGGGACCGGGGCTGGTGGGAGGAGCACCGCGGACTGCTGCCGCCCGGACTCATCGACATCGCCGAACTCGAGTTCCACGCCTCGGAGTTGCACACCGCCGTCACCACCCACATCCCCGGCCTCCTGCAGACCGAGGAGCACGCGCGGGCCGTCTTCGACACCGTCGACCCGCCGCTGCCGGGACCCGATCTCCAGGCGCGGGTGGCGCTGCGGCTGCGCCGCCAGGAGATCCTGGACCGGGACCGGCCCACGCTCTACGAGGCGGTGATCCACGAGGCCGCCCTGCGGATGCAGTTCGGCGGCCCGAAGGTGGCCAGGGCCCAGCTGGAGTACATGCTGGCGCGCTCGGAGCGGGACACGATCACGGTGCGCGTCATCCCGTTCACGGCCGGCGGCTTCCCCGGCGCGGGCCAGTCGTTCACCTATGCGGCGGCGCCCGTGCCCCAGCTCGACACCGTACAGCTGGACTCTTCCCACGGCTCGATCCTGCTCGACGCCGACATGCAACTCCGGCGCTATCGTGGCCTGTTGGAACGGCTCCGCGGACTCGCCCTGCCCGAACCCGAATCGCGCGCGTTCATCCACGCGCTCGCCCAGGAGCTCTGAAGGAACCCGTATGAACGTCATGAATCATGCCGCCCCCGAGAAGATCGCCTGGAACGTGGCCTTCTGCAGCGAGGGCGCGAACTGCTTCCGCTTCGGCCTCGACGACGCCGGCCGTGCCTACATCGGCTCGACCCTCGCGCCCGGCGAGTACGTGAGCGACTCGGTCGAGGCGCTGCGCGCACTGATCTCGGCCGTGAAGGCCGGGGAGGCCGACCATCTGCTCTGAGTAGCCATGATCACGACGCCCCCCAACGCCCGGGGTCGTGACCTGGCTCTCCGTACGCCCCCACCAGCTGCTCACATAACGGAACGTAACCGGACATCGCCGAGACGGGCTTGGCCGATGCCTTACAGAGCCTTAACCTACGGTTTCGTAACCTACGAATGCGTAGGTATTTTCCGTGCCCCCTTCTCCGTCCCCAGGAGTCCCCGTGACGCTCACCTCTCCCCACCTCGGCAGCTCGACAGGGTGGACCGACGCGCGGCTGCTCTACGCGCTGGAAGAGGTGGTGGAGAAGGAGCTGAACCGGCACCTCAAGGTCACCAAGGACTGGATGCCGCACGAGTACGTGCCGTGGTCCGACGGCCGGAACTTCCCGGGCTTCTTCGAGGACGGCGAGGCCTGGGACCCGTCCCAGTCCAAGGTCACCGAGGTCGGCAAGATCGCCCTCGTGGTCAACCTGCTGACCGAGGACAACCTGCCCAGCTACCACCACGAGATCGCCTCGCTCTTCGGCCGCGACGGCGCCTGGGGCACCTGGGTGCACCGCTGGACCGCCGAGGAGGGCCGCCACGGCATCGTCATGCGTGACTATCTGCTGGCCTCGCGCGCCGTGGACCCGGACAAGCTGGAGCAGTTCCGGATGGCGCACATGAGCGAGGGCTTCGAGTCCGACAACCGGCACTCGATGCTGCACTCGGTCGCGTACGTCGCCTTCCAGGAGCTGGCCACCCGCATCTCGCACCGGAACACCGGCCACCAGTCCGGCGACCCGGTCTGCGACCGGATGCTGGCGCGCATCGCCACCGACGAGAACCTGCACATGGTCTTCTACCGCAACCTGCTGGGCGCGGCCTTCGAGCTCGCCCCGGACCTGACCATGCAGGCCGTGCGGGACGTCGTCGTCAACTTCCGGATGCCCGGACACGGCATGCCGGGCTTCGAGCGGATGGCCGCGCAGATGGCGATCGGCGAGATCTACAACATGCGGATCCACCACGACGACGTGCTGCAGCCCGTGCTGCGCTTCCTCAAGGTGCTCCAGATCGACGGCCTCGGCCCGGAGGGCCTGAAGGCCCAGGACGAGCTGGGGATGTACATGAACGGCCTGGACAGCGAGGCGTCGAAGTTCGACGAGAAGCTGGCGGCCCGCAAGGCACGCATGGCGGCCCGCGCGGCGGGCTGACGCGCTGAGGTACCACTCAGGGGCGGGGCACTGCTCAAGGCCGCGGTACCGCGCAGGGGCGGGGTACCGCTCAGTGGCGGAGTCGGCGGCGGGGGCCTCCCGTGCTCTTCAGCCGCCCCCGCTCCTTCTCCGAGAGGCCGCCCCAGACCCCGAACCGCTCGTCGTTCTCGAGCGCGTACTGGAGACAGGCGACCCGCCCCTCGCACGCCCCGCACAACTGCTTGGCCTCGCGGGTCGAGGAGCCTGGAGCCGGGAAGAAGAATTCCGGCCCGGCCTGGGCGCACAGGGCGTTCTCCTGCCAGGACATGTCGGGGGCGGCCGGGGCGGTCATCACGGTGGTGTCGGTCTGCATGGCCGATACGTTGCCGGTCGGCCGTAAACAGTCCCTCAACGTTCGATCAATGCGGCGCGCCGGGTCATTTCCGCCCGGCGCGTACGGCCCGTACCGAACGGGACTCAGGCCGCTTCCTCTGGCGGAGTGCTGGTGATCACCGCGAACCGCGCGCCGAACGGGTCGGCGAGCTTCGCCATCCGGCCGACGGCCTCCATCTCCATCGCGGCGAGCCGCACCGTACCGCCGAGACGTTCGGCCGCCGCCACGGCCGCATCCGTGTCCGGCACCTCGAAGTAGACGAGCCAGGACGGGCCCTCGCCCGCCTCGACGGGGTCGAGGTCGAGCGGCACGACACCGCCGAACGTCGCCTCCTCGCCCTGTCCCGCCGGGTTCAGCATGATGTACGTGCCGGTGTTCCCCGGCATCGGCATGGTGGAGGTCTCCATGCCGAAGACCGAGCCGTAGAACGCGACGGCCGCGTCCACGTCCGGGGTGTAGAGCTCGGCCCAGGTCAGGGAGTTCGGGCCGTCGACGAGGTCGAGGCCCTTGTTCGCGCCCGGCTGCCAGGTGGCGAAGCCGGCGCCCGCGGGGTCGGCGAAGAGCGCCATGCGGCCGAGGTCGAAGACGTCCATCGGCTCGGACAGGACCGTGCCGCCGGCCGCCCGCACCGCCTTGGCCGTGGCCTCGGCGTCGGGCGACTGGAAGTACACGGTCCAGGCGGGCGGGCCGCCCTCCCCGGGGGCGATGCTCATGCCACCGGCGACGGTCTCGCCGCCGGAGCGGAACATCCCGTACCCGCCGGCCTCGGGACCCGCGGAGACGAAGTCCCAGCCGAAGACACCCTGGTAGAAGGCGGCCGCCCGGTCGATGTCCGGGGTGCCGAGGTCGATCCAGTTCGGGGATCCGGTGACGTAACGCGTGCGCATGGCACCGCTCCTTCGGGGTTCCCCCGGTCTCGGGCGTACGTCTCCGAGTCTCCCCCGGATGAGGGGCCCTCGCGCGGTCAGCTCGTGAGCGTGCCCGGATCGGCGTCGGGGTCGGTGTCCGGGCGACGGAAGAGGGCCGTCCAGAGGAACGACTCGCCGAAGTGCGGGGAGTCGGCCGGCTCGTCCCGCATCCGGCGCAGCTCGACCTCCGTCAGCTCCGCGAAGATCCAGCGCAGCGAGTCCGCGGTGTAGGCGAGCCCGCCGTGCAGGCGCGCATCGCGGTAGAACGCGGCGTCGGGCAGCTCCGAGCCCATACCGCCGGACGCGAAACACGTCAGGGCGAGGTGCCCGCCGGGCGCGAGGAGCCGGTCGAGCAGGGCGAGGTAGCTGACCCTGCGGTGCGGCGGCAGGTGGTGGAAGCACCCCGAGTCGCAGATCAGGTCGTACGGCCCGGTGAGCGCGCTCCCGGCGAGTTCGAAGGCGTCCCCGTGGTGGAACCGCACCTCCGCGCCGGCCTCCGCCGCCCGCTGCCGCGCCCAGTCGAGCGCCTCGTCTGAGAGGTCCACGGCGTCCACCTCGAACCCGAGGGACGCCAGGTACAGGGCGTTGCGCCCGGGGCCGCAGCCCAGGTCGAGGACCCGGCCGGGGGCCACCGGTCCGCGTTCGACGTACGAGACAAGGCTTTCGTCCGGCTTCGCGACGAAGAACGGCACGTCCTTGGAGCGGTCGCCGTAGAAGCCGTTCCACCAGCCGGCCCCGTCGGCGGTCCAGCGGTCGTACTCCGGTGCGAAGAGTCCGTCGAGCAGCTTCAGCACATCGTCGACGTCACGTATGTTCCGGTCCATCCGGCACCCCTTTCCCGATGCCCGAACGCTAGGCGAGTTCGAGGTGAAAGCCCAGCTCAGGAGGGGTTTGGGGCGAGTCGGGAAAGGTCCTGTACGGCCGTTGGCACGGGGCGGGCGCGGGGGCTGGTCGACCCACCCGTGCCCCCCGTGTACGCGTGCCGACACCCCCGCCGGGAGCCGTCAGGACCCCTTCTCGCGTGGCCGCCGGCCAGGTTCTTCGAGCCGATCGCGTCGGTCGCCAGTCCGCCGTCAGTCGGTCGTCAGTCGGTCGTCTTCTTCGCCCTGCTCGGCTGGACCCGCTTCGGTTCGCCCGGCATCTTCGGGTACTCGGGCGGGTACGGCAGGTCGCCGAGGCCGTGTTCCGCCTCGTCGCGGCGGGCCAGTTCCAGCAGGCTCTCCAGGCTGAACCGGTGGTCGTCCATGTCGGCGTGGACGTCGCCCACCTCCGCGTACCGGGCCGGCATGGTCTTGATGTCGAAGTCCCGGGGCGTGGCGTCGTCGATCTCGTCCCAGTTCAGCGGCGCGGAGACGGGGGCGTGCGGACGGGGGCGTACGGAGTACGCGGAGGCGATCGTGCGGTCGCGGGCGGTCTGGTTGTAGTCGACGAAGATCCGCTCGCCGCGCTCCTCCTTCCACCACTTGATGGTCACCCGGTCCGGCATCCGGCGCTCCAGCTCCCGGCCGCAGGCGATGGCCGCGCGACGGACCTGGGTGAAGGTCCATCGCGGTTCGATCGGCACGAAGACGTGCAGGCCGCGCCCGCCCGAGGTCTTGGGCCAGCCGCGCAGTCCGTGCTCGTCCAGGACGGCGTGCAGCTCGTGCGCGGCGCGGACGGCGTCGGTGTAGTCGGTCCCGGGCTGGGGGTCGAGGTCGATGCGCAGCTCGTCGGGGTGGTCGGTGTCCTCGCGCCGTACCGGCCAGGGGTGGAAGGTGACCGCGCCGAGGTTGGCCGCCCACAGGACGGCCGCGGGCTCGGTCGGGCACATCTCGTCGGCGGACCGGCCGCTGGGGAAGGTGATGTGCGCGGTCGGGATCCAGTCAGGGAGGTACTTGGGGGCGCGCTTCTGGAAGAAGGACTCGCCCGTCACCCCGTCGGGGTAGCGCTCCAGGGTCGTCGGCCGGTCGCGCAGGGCGCGGGTGATGCCGTCGCCGACGGCGAGGTAGTAGCTGACCATGTCGAGCTTGGTGTAGCCGGGTTCGGGGAAGTACACCTTCTCCGGATTGGAGACGCGTACGGTCCGCTCTCCGACTTCCAGTTCGACCGCTGCCGCCTTGCTCGCCATGCGTGTCAGCGTAGGGCTCGCCGACACTCCCCGCATACCGGACAATCAGTCCATGGATCTCCCGGTGATGCCGCCCGTGAAGCCGATGCTGGCCAAGTCCGTGAAGAAGATTCCGCCGGGCATGCAGTACGAGGCCAAGTGGGACGGCTTCCGCGCCATCGTGCACCGGGACGGGGGCGAGCTGGTCATCGGCAGTCGTACGGGCAAGCCGCTGACCCGCTACTTCCCCGAGCTGGTCGACGCCCTGCTCCGCCGGCTGCCCCGGCGCTGCGTGGTCGACGGCGAGATCGTGATCGAACACGACGGGCGGCTGGACTTCGACCGGCTCTCCGAGCGCATCCACCCGGCCGACTCGCGGGTGCGGATGCTGGCCGAGAAGACCCCGGCCCGGTTCATCGCCTTCGACCTGCTCGCCCTCGGCGACGAGTCGCTGCTCGAAACGCCCCTCACCGATCGGCGGGCCGCCCTGGAGGAGGCCCTGCACGGGGTCGACGCCCCGGTCCATCTGGCGCCCGCGACGACGGATCCGGAGGTCGCGGCGCGCTGGTTCGAGCAGTACGAGGGGGCGGGCCTGGACGGGGTGATCGCCAAGCCGCTGGATCTGCCGTACCGGCCCGACGAACGGCTGATGTACAAGGTCAAGCACGAGCGGACGGCCGACGTGGTGGTGGCCGGCTACCGCTTCCACAAGAGCGGCCCGGTCGTCGGCTCGCTGCTGCTCGGGCTGTACGACGACGGCGGCACCCTCCAGCACGTCGGGGTCTGCGCCGCCTTCACCGCCAAGCGCCGCGAGGAGCTGATCGCCGAGCTGGAGCCGCTGCGGATGGACCCGCCCGTCGGACACCCGTGGGCGGCCTGGGCCGACGAGGCCGCGCACATGGGGGCCCGGCTGCCGGGTGCGCCGAGCCGCTGGTCGGGGAAGAAGGACCTGTCGTGGGTGGCGCTGCGGCCGGAGCGGGTGTGCGAGGTGGGGTACGACCACATGGAGGGCGACCGGTTCCGGCACACGGCACAGTTCAAGCGGTGGCGGCCGGACCGGGCCCCGGAGTCCTGTGGCTACGGGCAGTTGGAGGAGCCGGTGTCGTACGACCTGTCCGAGGTGCTGGCGTAGCGGCCCGGGCACGGCCCGGCCCGGACACGGCCGTCAGCGGTACAGGGCGTCGATCTCCGTGCCGTACGCCGCCATGACCGCGTGCCGCTTCACCTTGAGGGACGGGGTGAGCATGCCGTTCTCCTCGCTGAACTCCCCCGGCACGACACGGAACCGGCGGATCGACTCGGCCCGGGAGACGGCCCGGTTGGCGTGGTCGACGGCCTTCTGGATGTCGGCGAGCAGCTCCGGGTCCTCGGCGAGCGCGGCAACGGGCGTGTCCGCCGGGCGTTTACGGACGGCCAGCCAGTGCTGGATCGCCTCGGGGTCGAGGGTGACGAGCGCTGCTATGTACGGGCGGTTGTCGCCGACGACCAGGCACTGACCGACCGGCGGGCGGCTGCGCAGCCGGTCCTCCAGGACGGCCGGGGAGACGTTCTTGCCGCCCGAGGTGACCAGGATGTCCTTCTTGCGGCCGGTGATGACGAGATGGCCCTCCTCGTCGAGGGCGCCGAGGTCGCCGGTGGCGAACCAGCCGTCCCGTAGCACCTCCGCGGTCGCCTCGGGGTTGTTCCAGTAGGCGCTGAAGACGATCGGGCCCTTGAGGAGGACCTCGCCGTCGTCGGCGATCCGGACGGCTGTGCCGGGCACGGGCCGGCCGACGGTGCCGGGTCGTGGTGCCAGGGGCGGGGTGACGGTCGCGGCCGCACTGGTCTCGGTGAGGCCGTAGCCCTCGTAGACGAGGACACCGGCGGCGTAGAAGAAGTGGCTGAGGGCGCCGTCGAGCGGGGAGCCGCCGCTGATGGCGTACCGCAGGTTCCCGCCGAGCTCCTTGCGGATGCGCCGGTAGACGAGCGCGTCGTAGAGGGCGTGGGCGGCTCTCAGCCCGGCGCCGGGGCGGGGTCCTGCGCCGAGGACATGGCCCAGGGAGGCCTCGCCGTAGCGGACGGCGATGGCGTCGGCGCGGTCGAAGGAGGCGCCGCGGCCGAGCTTCTCGGCGGTGGCCCGGCCGGTGTCGTGGATCTTCTCGAAGAGGTAGGGCACGCCGACGACGAACGTCGGCCTGAACCGGCGGAGTTCCGGGCGGAGTTCGTCGGGTTTGATGCTGGGGAACTGGCCGATCTCGATGCGCGCCATGAGACAGGCGATCTGGATGACGCGGCCGAGGATGTGGGCGAGGGGCAGGAAGAGCAGGGTCGAGGCCGGTTGCCCGGTCACCGCCTTGAAGACCGGATGGAGCAGTTCGACGGTGGCGTGCGCCTCGGCGTGCAGGTTGCCGTGGGTGAGGGCGCAGCCCTTGGGGCGGCCGGTGGTCCCGGACGTGTAGCAGAGGGTCGCGACGGTGTCAGGGGTGAGCGCGGCGCGGCGCGCGGCCGGGACCGCGTCGGCGATCTCCGCCCCGAGAACGGCGAGTTCGGCCAGGCCTCCGGAGTCGGTCTGCCAGGTCCGGACTGGTTCGGGGAGCGTGGCGGCGGCCTCGGCCACGACGGCGGTGTGCTCGGCGCTCTCGGTGACGACGTGCCGGGCGCCGGAATCCCGCAGGATCCAGCCGACCTGGTCGGGCGACGAGGTGGGGTAGACGGGGACGGTCTGCCCGCCGGCCGACCAGATGGCGAAGTCGAGCACGGCCCAGGCGTATCCGGTACGTGCCATCAGCCCGACCCGCGCGCCGGGTTCGACGCCGGCCGCGATCAGCCCCTTCGCCACGGCCAGCACGTCCCCGGCGAACTCGGCTGCGGTGACGGGCCGCCAGTTCCCGTGCTCCTGACGGCGGATGACGATCGACCCGGGGTCCTCGGCCGCGTGGACGAAGGGGATGTCGGCCGGCGTTCCGGAGGGCGGCGGCCCGGTCGGCGGAGCCGTGTGCGCCTCGCGGACGACACCGTCCTCCCGCACGAGCCGGACGGGGAAGCGGTCGCGCAGCTCGGGGCGGCTCCTCGCCTGCTTCAAGTCCTTGCGTACGCCCATGGCGGGGCTCCTGTTCGCGGCGGTGCGGACGGGGACGAGCGGGACCTCCGGACTTACCGACCAGTCAACTTACCCACACGTAACCAGATTTCAACCTTCCGCACACGGTCTCCTCCGGCGAGGTTTCCGTCGACCGGCCCGTGCCGCCGGGAGTGAGATGCTTCACATCCACATGCGGGCTCCCGAGTCTCCGTTCGGCGAACAACCGAGCGAGTCCGGAGGCGGCTCGGGGAGGAAGATCGGCCCGCGCGGCGCGCACCTGCAGGAACACCGTCGGGGCGGTCGGGCCGCGGCCCGAGAGCGCGCCCGGACCGTCCGCACGCCCCGCCGAAGGGGCCCGGGGCCGTTGCCCCACGGAGACATCCCCGTCTCCGAACCCGGAACCCCATCCTGTACGTATGAGAGAGGGAGACCCCACACCCATACCCGTACCCACAAGGACTGACCCGTGATCACCTCGCCCTCGCCCCTCGTACCCGTCCCGATCCCCGATCGTGTGGCCGCCATGATCGGGTCCTGCCTGCCGCTGCACGTGCTGCAGGCGGAGGTCGACGCCGACTGCGCGGCGCGCGAGGTGCTGAGGTTCCGGGGGCCGCTCTGCGCGGAGGACCGGGCGGACCGCGAGCACGCGCTGGCCGCGCTGGCCCGGGCGAACAAGATCCTCGCCAAGCACCACCCGCTGCTTCCGGTGACCCCGCGCTAGCGGTCGGCGCGCGGGCGTTGGGCCGTTCGGGGTGCCACCGGGCGCGCGCAGGGCCGTTCGGGGTGCCGTCCCGTCCGGCCCCCGCGCTGACCCGTTCGGGGTGCCGCCCCGGCGCCGCACCGGTTCGGGCGTCCCCCGCATGCGGGCGGGGCCGCCCGGTGTGAGGCTGCGAGGGTGACCACCACCAGCGAAGCCGTCCCAGCGCCCCCGGCCGCCGAGCCGCCCGTGCTCGACAGCCGCCGCCGCAACATCGTCTTCGGCACGATCATGCTCGGCGTGCTGCTCGCGGCGCTGGACCAGACGATCGTCGGCACCGCCCTGCCGACCATCGTCTCGGACCTCGGCGGCGCCGCCCACATGTCCTGGGTGGTCACCGCCTATCTGCTGGCGGAGACGGTCGCCACCGTCCTGGTCGGCAAGTTCGGTGACCTGTTCGGCCGCAAGGTGATCTTCCAGATCTCCGCGATCGTCTTCATCACCGGCTCGTTCCTCTGCGGCCTCGCCGGCAACATGACGCTCCTGATCCTCTGGCGCGGCCTGCAGGGCATCGGCGCCGGCGGGCTGATGGTCACCTCGATGGCGCTGATCGCCGATGTGATCCCGCTGCGCGACCGCGGCAAGTACCAGGGCGCGATCGGCGCCGTCTTCGGCGTCTCCACCGTCATCGGGCCGCTGCTCGGCGGGCTGTTCACCGACCATCTGAGCTGGCGCTGGGCGTTCTACGTGAACGTCCCCATCGCGATCCTGGTCGTCATCGCCGCCGCCCGCACCATCCCGTCCGTACGGTCCGCGAGCAAGCCGATCATCGACTACGCGGGCATCGCGCTGGTCGCCGCCGGGTCCAGCGCCCTGATCCTGGCGACCAGTTGGGGCGGGAACGAGTACGCCTGGGGCTCCGCGGTCATCATCGGCCTCTTCGCCGGCGGACTGATCGCGCTCGCGCTCTTCTGCTGGGTGGAGACCCGGGCCGCCGAACCGATGCTGCCCATGCGGCTGTTCGCCAATCCGGTCTTCACCGTCTGTTCCGTGCTGAGCTTCGTGGTCGGCTTCGCGATGCTCGGCTCGATGACCTTCCTGCCGTCGTACCTCCAGTACGTCGACGGCGACTCGGCCACGATCTCCGGCATCCGTACGCTCCCCATGGTGATCGGTCTGCTGATCGCCTCGATCTACAGCGGCAACGTGGTCAGCAAGACCGGAACCTACCGGATCTTCCCCATCGTGGGCTGTCTGGTGATGGGCGTCGGCCTCTTCCTGCTGTCCCTCATGGACACCGAGACCAGTGCCTGGCTGGAGTCGCTGTACATGTTCGTGCTCGGCGCCGGCATCGGGCTGTGCATGCAGGTGCTCACGATCGCCGTGCAGAACACCGTGGACTACGCCGACCTCGGCACCGCCACCTCGGGCGTCACCTTCTTCCGTACGCTCGGCAGCTCCTTCGGCACGGCGGTCTTCGGCACGATCTACGCCAACTCCCTGAAGCCGAACCTGGCCGAGGGCGTCGGCGAGGCGGCCGCCATCGCCGGGCCGGGCCTGCAGCCGTCGGCCATCGCCGAGGCCGCGACGAGCCCGGCCGGGGTCCACGGGCTGCCGGACGACGTGGCGGCGCCGATCGTCCAGGCGTACGCGGACACCCTGCACACGGTCTTCCTCTGGACGGTGCCGGTCGCGGCGATCGGCTTCGTCGTCGCGCTCTTCCTCAAGGAGGTCCCGCTCCGGGACACCGCCCGCGCCTCGGCGCCCGACATGGGTGAGGGCTTCGCGTCGCCGACGTCCTCGGGCGACTCGGCCAAGCTGCTCGAACTCTCCGTCGGCAGGATCCTGCGCAAGACGGACCTGGACACCGCGCGCCGGATCGTCGCCAACTCCGACACCCGGCTCGACACGGCGGGCGCGTGGGCGGTGATGCAGGTGGAGCTCTTCACCCGGACGGTCGGGCACGCCAGCCTCGGCCTGATCTCGGCCGGCCGGCGGGTCCCCCCGGAGGTCCTGCTGCCGGTCTTCGAGCGGATGGTCGACGAGGGGTTCCTGACCCGGGACGGCAACCTCCTCTCGCACACCCAGGCGGGGCGGCGGGAGGCCGAGGTGATCACGCACGCCTGGGGGGACTGGCTCAGCGACCGGGTCGAGCGGGAGACCGGCCGGCCCAGCGGGCCGGAGCTGCGGGCGGCGACGGACGCCATCACGAAGAAGCTGATCGCGGAGGACCTGGCGCAGGGGATGCCGCGGGGGCGGCGGGAGCAGGTCGGCGTCGCGTCGTAGTCGGTCCTCGTCGTGGTCGGTCCTCGTCGTGGTCGGTCCTCGTCGTGGTCGGTCCTCGTCGTGGTCGGTCCTCGTCTTAGTCAGTCCTCGTCGATGAAATCGCCGTCGACGTACACCCAGGCGCCGTCGTGGCGCCGGAACCGGCTGCGCTCGTGGAGGGAGCCCTGCTCGCCCGCGTGGGTGTAGCGGGCGACGAAGGTGACGGTCCCGGACTGGTGGAAGGCGGTCCCGTCGGTCGTCTCGCGGATCTCCAGGCCCGCCCAGCGCATCGACGGGTCGAAGTCGACCTCGGCGGGGCGGGTCTCCGGGGCCCAGGTCCGCAGCAGATACGCCGCGTCGCGCACGACGAAGGCGCTGTAGCGGGAGCGCATGAGGAGTTCGGCGGTGGGCGCGGTGGCGGGGCCCGCGTGGAAGCGTCCACAGCACTCGCCGTACGGAGCGGCCAGGCCGCAGGGGCAGGGCGAGGACTCGGTCACGGCGGGCGCGGGAGACGTGGCGGGGCGCCGCTTGGGGCGGGTGGTGCGTCGGGGCATGACGTCATTGTCCCTGGTGCGGGACGGGTGGGATCGGTTGTACGGGAGAGGCGGGTTCGCTCGTGCGGGAAGGGCGGGATCGCCTGTACGGGAGGGGCGGGATCGCGCCATGTGTGCCGGGTGGCCCGTACGGCACTTCCGGGAGCCGATCGACGCCCTTATGCTCCTGCGCCGGACGTGACCGTTACCGCCGGTAAGGCAAAGGGGCTGGGGCATGAACCGTACGGGCACCTCGCGACGCACCTTCGTCACCACGGCCGCCGCCGTCACCGCGGCGACCGCCGCGGCAGGCGTCGGAGCCGTACCGGCCCACGCGGCCGCCACGACCGGCCGCGCCGAGCAGGCCGCACCACCGGCCGTCGCCGTCCTCGGCGGCGGCGTCGCCGGACTGACCGCAGCCCACGAGCTGGCCGAACGCGGCTTCCGCGTCACCGTCTACGAGCGCCGGGCGCTCGGCGGCAAGGCCCGCTCGATGGACGTGCCCGACAGCGCCAGGGGCGGCCGACGCGCGCTCCCGGCCGAGCACGGCTTCCGCTTCATCCCCGGGATCTATCACAACCTCCCCGACACGATGCGGCGCATCCCGTTCCCCGGGAACGCCAACGGCGTCTGGGACAACCTCGTCGCACCGGCCGAGATGTCCTTCGCCCGCACCGGCCGCGAGGACCTGCGCATCCCGCTCCCCTGGCCGGGCCACAAGCCCGCCGAGCTCACCCTCGACGAGATCCGCCGCGCCCTGACCGCTCTGCTGGAGACCGCGCGCTCGATCCCGCTCCACGAGGCCGCGTACTTCGTCAACCGGTTCCTGGTCTTCCTCACCAGCTGCGACGAGCGCCGCGACCGGACCTGGGAGGCCACGCCCTGGTGGGAGTTCCTGCGGGCCGACCGGATGAGCTACGACTACCAGCGCATCCTCGCCGTCGGCCTCACCCGGAACATCGTGGCCACCAAGGCCGAGGAGGCCAGCACCCGTACCGTCGCCACGCTGCTTGAGGCGTTCGCCTTCAACGCCCTCGGCCGGGGCGCCGACGGACCGCTCGACCGCATCCTCGACCTGCCGACGAACGAGGCGTGGATCGACCCGTGGGTCGACCATCTGACCGGCCTCGGCGTGGAGTTCAAGGTCGGCTGGACGGTGCGCGAGATGGCGTACGACGCGGCCGCCGGACGGATCTCCGCGGCCGTGATCGAGGACCCGGACGGCGTACGGCGTTCGGTCACCGCCGACCACTACGTCTCCGCCATGCCGGTGGAGCACGCCCGGCGGACCTGGGGCGCCGCGCTGAGGGCGGCCGATCCCCAGCTGGCCCGGTGCGACAAGCTGGAGACGGACTGGATGACGGGCATCCAGTTCTATCTGACCGAGCGGGCGCCGCTGCTCGCCGGGCACGCCAACCTCATCGACTCCCCCTGGTCCCTCACCTGCATCCAGCAGGCGCACCACTGGCCGACGCGGAACTTCCCGGCCGACTACGGCGACGGGTCGGTCGTGGACTGTCTGTCGGTGGACGTCTCGGAGTGGGACCGGCCCGGGATCCTGTACGGCAAGACGGCCAAGCAGTGCACCCGTACGGAAGTGGCGCGCGAGGTGTGGGCGCAGCTGAAGGCCGGCTTCAACGACACGGGCCGTACGGTCCTGAAGGACGGCGCCCTGCACTCCTGGTTCCTGGACCCGGGGGTGGACGGCCTCGGCACCCCGAACCCGACCAACGACGACCAGCTCCTCATCCACCCGGTCGGCACCTTCCACAACCGGCCCCAGGCGGCCACCCGGATCCCGAACTTCTATCTGGCCGGTGACTACGTGGCCGTCGACATCGACCTGGCCACGATGGAGGGCGCCAACGCCTCCGCCCGGCAGGCCGTCAACGCGCTGCTCGACCGTACGGGCTCGACGGCCGCGCGCTGCACGGTCCAGCCGCTGTTCCGCGCGCCCGAGCTGGAGGCCCTCAAGCGCCACGACCGAGCGCGCTTCCGGCTCGGCCTGCGCAACGCGCTCGACGTGGGGTGAGTGGAGGGGTGGCTCAGGGGCGGTAGCGGAGGGGATGGTTCTCGGGGACCTCGACGACGGCGATCTCGACGCCGTCGGGGTCCGCGATCCACATCTCGACCAGCCCCCAGGGCTCGGTCACCGGCTCGCGCAGGATCTCCACGGCCTTGTCGAGCAGCTCGGCGTACACCGCGCGCACGTCCGCCACCTGGAGCCAGAGGCGCAGTTGTGGCGCGGGCTCGCGCGTGGGGGCCCGCCCGGAGACCTCCAGGTATCCGCCGCCCAGGAAGTAGACGGTGCCCCGGTCGGGGCCGGTGCCGAACTCGCGGTACACCGTGAGCCCGAGGGTCTCGCCGTAGAAGGCGCGGGAGCGTTCGGGGTCGGCCGGCCGGAGCAGGATCCGGCTGCTCAGTACGTGCATCCCAGTAGCGTACGGGCATGAAACTGACGATTCTCGGCGGCGGCGGATTCCGGGTGCCGCTGGTGTACGGCGCCCTGCTCGGCGATCACGCCGAGGGCAGGGTCACCCACGTGACCCTCCACGACCTCGACGGCGGACGGCTCTCGGCGATCGCCCGGGTCCTCACGGAGCAGGGCGCGGGCGTCCCGGACGCCCCGGTGGTGACGGCGACGACGGATCTGGACGAGGCGCTGCGCGGTGCGGACTTCGTCTTCTCGGCGATCCGGGTCGGCGGTCTGGCGGGCCGGGCCGCCGACGAGCGGATCGCCCTCGCCGAAGGGGTCCTCGGTCAGGAGACGGTCGGCGCGGGCGGGATCGCGTACGGGCTGCGGACCGTACCGGTCGCGGTGCACATCGCCCGGCGGATCGCCGAACTCGCCCCGGACGCCTGGGTCATCAACTTCACCAACCCGGCGGGCCTGGTGACGGAGGCGATGTCGCGGGTGCTCGGCGACCGGGTCGTCGGCATCTGCGACTCCCCCGTCGGGCTCGGCCGCCGGGTCGCCCGGATCCTGGGCGCGAACCCGGACGAGGCGTGGATCGACTACGTCGGCCTCAATCACCTGGGCTGGCTGCGGGGCCTTCGGGTCGGCGGGCGGGACGAGCTGCCGCGGCTGCTCGCGGACGAGGAGGCGCTCGGCTCCTTCGAGGAGGGGCGGCTCTTCGGCCCGGAGTGGCTGCGCTCGCTGGGCGCGATCCCCAACGAGTACCTGCACTACTACTACTTCAACCGCGAGGCCGTCCACGCGTACCAGCAGGCGGAGCGGACGCGCGGCGCCTATCTGCGCGACCAACAGGCCGGTTTCTACCGGGAGATGGGCAGGCCGGACACGCCTCCGCTGGCCGCCTGGCGGCGTACGCTCGCCGACCGGGAGGCGACCTACATGGCCGCCAACCGGGAGGCGGCCGGGATCGGGGAGCGCGACGAGGAGGACCTGGAGTCGGGCGGGTACGAGAAGGTGGCCCTGGCGCTGATGCGGGCGATCGCCCGCAACGAACGGGCCACGCTCATCCTCAACGTCCGTAACGGCTCCACCCTTTCGGTCCTGGACGCGGACGCGGTGATCGAGGTGCCCTGCTTCGTGGACGCGGCGGGCGCGCATCCGGTCTCGGTGGCGCCGCTGCCGTACCACGCGGTGGGACTGGTGACGGCGGTCAAGGCCGTCGAGCGCGAGGTCCTCGCGGCGGCGGAGAGCGGGGCGCGGGCGACGGCGGTGAAGGCGTTCGCGCTGCATCCGCTGGTCGACTCGGTATCGGTGGCGCGTCGGCTGGTCGACGGCTACACCGCCGAGCATCCGGAACTTGCGTACCTGCGCCGCTGAATCGACGCCCGGACGACTGTCCGGGGAACATCTTTACGACACGCGGGGCGCGGCATACGCTCGCGCCCCATGAGCTCACCTGGCACACGCTTTCGAAGGGCGATGGCCCGTCTCACGACGGGCTGTCTGCTGACCGCGGGACTGGTCGGCGCCGGACCGGCGGTGGCCGAGTCCCCGGCACCCGCCGACCCCGTCCTCGCCGCCGCCGACCCCGTCCTCGCCGCCGACCCTCTTCTGGCCGCCGCGGACGTCGTCCCCGTCCAGCTCACCGGCCCGGCCGACAAGCGCTTCAACCTGGTGGTCCTCGGCGACGGCTACACGGCCGGGGAGCGGGCGGAGTTCCGGGCGGACGTCGACAAGCACCTGAGCGTGCTGTGGAGCATCGAGCCGTTCGCCTCGTACCGCTCGTACATCAACGTCTGGGCGGTGGAGGTCCCTTCGCCGGAGTCGGGCGTGGACTGCGATCCGGGGCTCGACGCGCCCCGCCGCGACACCCCGCTGGACATGGGCTTCTGGGGCGGCTGCAACCCGAACAGCGTGCAGCGGCTGCTGACCGTGGACAGCGCCAAGGCCGCCGCGCTGGCCGGCCTCGTCCCGGGCACGAGCCCCGCGAACCGCCAGATCGTGGCTCTCGCGAACAGCGCCACCTACGGCGGCGCGGGCGGCAGTTACGCGACCGCGTCCGGCGGCAACGCGCTCTCCTCACTGATCACCCCGCACGAGATAGGCCACTCGCTGGGCGGGCTCCAGGACGAGTACGACTACTACGCGCGCGGCGTCGCGGGCGGCGCGTACCAGGGGACGGAGCCGGCCTCGGCGCACCACACCCTCCTGTCCGAGGAGCAGATGCGGGAGCGGCGCGCCAAATGGTGGCGCTGGCTGGGCGAACCCAGCGAGGCCGGCGGGGTCATCGGCCGGCACGAGGGCGGTCTCTACAGCACGAAGGGCGTCTGGCGACCGAGCAAGCACTCGATCATGAAGACGCTCGGCTACGACTTCGACCAGGTCGAGCGCGAGGTGATGGTGGGCGCGATCTCGGCGAAGGTGAACCTGGTCCAGGACCACACTCCCAACTCGGCGCCGATCGGGGCCGATCGGACGGTCTGGGTGGACACGCTGCACCCGCTCGGTGGTGAACTCGACGTCGTCTGGCGGCTCGACGGCCGTCCGCTCAGGACCGGCAACGCGAGGACCGTCGACCTGCGCGCGCTGCGCCTCTCCCCCGGCGCCCACACGCTGACGGCGACGGTGAGCGACCCGACACCGTTCGTGCGGGACCCGGAGGTACGCGGCTCGGCGGCCCTCACCCGTACCGTGAGCTGGACCGTGGACCGGGCGCTGACCACCGGGGAGGGCGTCGCCGGGGCCGCGTTCACGGGCCACACCCCGACGACCTCTCCGGTCGGCGCGCGTTCGGTGGTCCACGCGGACACCACCCATCCGACGCGCCGCACCCTGGCCGTCCGGTGGCGGCTCGACGGCCGGCCGGTCGCGAATCCGGGCAACGACCGTGACCTGGACCTGCGTTCGCTGCGTCTCGCCCCGGGCACGCACAGCCTCACCGCCCGGATCCCGGGCACGGACGCCGAGTTGAGGTGGGCGGTGGACGCCCGGCCGGCGACGGCTTCGTACGAACTGTCCACGCCGCTGCGGACGGTGAACCGGCCCGGCAGGCCCGTCGAGTACGTCTACGACGGCCCGTTCACGATGAAGCTGTCGGCGGTCGACGACCAACCGGGTTCGGTGGTACGCCAGTTCCGGGTGGACGGTGACGGCTGGTACACGTACTACGGCTGGCCGACCGACGCCGAGGCGCCGTTCCGCTTCACCCCGGGCGGCACGGTCATCGACGACCTCGTCTACGGGAAGCTGGGCCGGAGCCGGGCGGTGCCCTGGGACGACGCCACACCGGACTACGGCACGCACACGGTCGAGTACCGGACGGTGGACGCGGCGGGAAACGTGGGGCCGGCGAAATCGTTCCTGGTGACGCTGGTCGAGCCGGGCGGGGCTGTCGGGCCGCAGGGCTGACGGGTGAGGCCCGCGGACCGTTCCTCGGTCCGCGGGCCTCGACGTGTGCGTACGGGAGGGGTCAGATCAGACCTTGCGGCCGACGGCGGCCCAGCCCGGGATCGGGTCGTCGCCCTGGACGGGGACGACCTCGCCGAGCTCCGGGTGCCACTCGGCGGTGAGCGAGACCCCGGGCTCCACGAGCTCCAGGCCGTCGAAGAACGCGGCCAGCTCGTCGCGCGAGCGCGGCCGCAGGGTCAGCCCCCGGGCCTTGTACATCGCGGTGGCCTTCGCCGCACCCTTCGGGTCGAAGTCCCCGGTGACGTGCGAGAGGACGAGGTAGCTGCCCGGGGCCAGCTGGTCGACGAGCTTGCGGACCAGCTCGTCCGCCCCGTCCTCGTCCCCGACGAAGTGCAGCAGGGCCAGCATCGACAGAGCGATGGGCCGGTCGAAATCAAGGACCTTCCCTGCTCTTTCGAGGATCGTCTCGGGGTCGCGGGCGTCCGCCTGGATGTACTCGGTGGCCCCTTCGGGGGTCGAGCGCAGCAGGGCGGCCGCGTGCGCGAGCACGATCGGGTCGTTGTCGCAGTAGACGATCCGCGACTCGGGCGCGGCCTGCTGGGCGATCTGGTGCAGGTTGGGCTCGGTCGGGATGCCGGTGCCGATGTCCAGGTACTGGCGGACGCCGTTGGCGCTGAGCCAGCGGATGGCGCGGTGCATGAAGGCGCGGTTGACCCGGGCCATGTCCCGGCCTCGGGCGTCGAGGGTGAGGAGCTGCTTGGCCATCTCCTCGTCGACGGGGTAGTTGTCCTTGCCGCCCAGGAACCAGTCGTACATCCGCGCGGGGTGCGGCTTGCTGGTGTCGATCCGTACGGCTGCGGCTGCGGGGTCCTGGGTCATCGGGGCTCCTGGTCCGGGAGTGGAACTACTGGTACTGCAGCAAGAGTTACGCGACGGTAGGGGTGTGACGGAAGGGGTCAGGTGAGCAGAAAGTCGGCCTGACCGGATTTCGCTCCCTGGATGAACGCGGCGATCTCGCCGTGGGTGTAGATGAGCGCGGGTCCCTCAGGGTCTGCGGACTGTCGCACGGCGACTCTGCCGTCGGCCAGCTTCATGGCCTCCACGCAGTTGCCCCCGTTCCCGCCGCTCCACGGCTTGTGCCAGCCATCGACACCGAGATCCGCGGCGGGCATGCCGTTGTATATGCGATCCATTCACAGCTCCTTGCGGAGACCCCGGAGGATCTCCTTCGTGCGTTGTGCAGTCGCGGCCTGGGCCGCCATCCGGTCCATGACCTCGAGATGGGAGGCCACCTCCGGGCGCGCGTCGAGATAGACGGCACCGGTCAGGTACTCGCTGTAGACCATGTCCGGGAGTTCGGGCACGGCGAAGCGGAAGAGGACGAACGGTCCATAGGTGCCGGGGTGGTGGCCGGACGCGTACTCCGCGATCTGCAGGGTGACGTTCGGCAGCTCGGACGCTTCGAGCAGCCGGTCGAGCTGGTCGCGCATCACTTCGGGCCCGTCGCCGACCGGTCGGCGGAAGACCGTCTCGTCCATGATCACCCAGAACCGCGGGGCGTCCTCCCTGGTCAGCAGGGACTGGCGCTCCATCCGCAGGGCTACATGACGTTCGATCTCCTCGGCACAGCTGCCACCGACCGCCCCGCTGCGCAGAATGGCGCGGGCGTACCCCTCGGTCTGCAACAGACCGGGGACGAACTGCGGTTCGTACGCACGGATGAGGCTGGCGGCCCCCTCCAGGCTGACGTACATGGAGAACCAGCCGGGCAGCACGTCGTGGAACCGCTGCCACCAGCCGGGCAGGTTGGCCTCCTCGGCCAGGGCGACGAACGCCTCGGCCTCGGATTCGTTGATGCCGTACGCCTGGAGCAGGAGCTGTACGTACGGAATCTTCAGCGCGACTTCCGCGGTCTCCATGCGGCGGATGGTGGCCGGCGCGACACGGAGGACCTTGGCGGCCTCCTCCCGCTTCAGGCCGGCCCGCTCGCGCAGATCCTGCAGACGTCTACCGAGAACGACCTGTCCCACCGTGGGGGCGGACCGCGGCTCGCTCACTCTCAGACCTCCCCGACGCGCTGTTTGGCTTGAGTGTGCCACGAACCTAGCCAGAGAGAACACAGCACTCTGCAATTTTCAGAGTGCCACTTGCCAAGTGTCCGCGTCGGGAGCAAAGTATTCCGGTGAACCAGTACGCGCTGCTGCCGCGCGCCGCCACGGGGGTCGTCGTACGGCACTGCTTACCCACTGTTGTGAGGAACCGGTCGTGGCTTCTGGTAACGCGCTTCCCTCAGGCCTCATGAGCCACCGCGTCATGCAGCAGCGCCCACGCACCGATGCCCACCGCCACGACCTGCACCGCCACGACGTCCGCAGGTTCGCCTTCGAGCTCCCCGCCCGCACCGCGTCGGTCTCGCGGGCCCGCAGACTGGCGGAGGAGCGGCTCATCCTCTGGGGCTGCGCCCCGGACATACGCGACACGGTGACGCTGATCGTCTCCGAGCTGGTCACCAACGCGGTCGTGCACACCGCGAGCGGCCATGTCGTCTGCGAACTGCGCGAGGGGGAAGAGCAGTTGCGGATAGCGGTACGGGACGAAGGCGGCGCGGCCGACCCGCGGATCAGGGACTGCGGCGAGGAGGAGCGCGGGCGCGGCCTGGTGCTCGTGGAGGCTCTGAGCAGCGCGTGGGGAGCGGACAGTACGGGACACGGCACGGCCAGAGTCGTCTGGGCCGAACTGGCCCACGGCATGGGGCACACGTGCTGAGGTCGATGGCGACCCTGCTGACGCCGAGGTCGCGCAGGACGCCGGGCGCGGGTGGCCCGGCCGATGCGGGCTCGACGCGGCTCGTCGTCCCGCCGGGCTTCCGTACGAACCTGGGCTGCGACGCGGTCGGCGTTCCGGCGCGCTACGGATTCCGCATCCTGTCCCGGCTGCCCGCCAAGGGCTGTGTCTACGCGGACACGGACTGGTGGTGGTGGCTGGTCCCGACGGGCTCGGACCTGGACCTGATCTGGCCGCTGCCGTCCTGCTACGCGCCCGGGGCGGAGATCCCGGACCGCCGCCCCAGACTGATCCACCACCCCGACGGAACATCGCCGTACACGCCACCCATCCCCCTCTATCTGCTGTGCTGCCAACTGACGGGCACCGCGCCGTCCTGGAACCTGATCCCGGCGCAGGGGGACGGCGTACTGTCGGAGCATGTTCACCCCTCAGGGCCCGACCGTCCGTGAGCTGACCGTCCAGGCGCTCTCCTCGGTGGAGCACGGGTACGACCTGCTGGCGGGGAAGTTCGACGCGACGCCGTTCCGTACCCCGGACCGGGTCCTTTCGGCGGTGACGGAGGCCCTGCGCCCGCTGGGCCCGTTCGACACGGGCCTCGACGTCTGCTGCGGCACGGGAGCGGGCCTCTCCGTCCTCCGCTCGCTGTGCGCGGGCCGGGTCACGGGCGTCGACTTCAGCGCGGGAATGCTGGCGGAGGCCCGCCGGGCCCACCCCAAGGCGACCTTGATCCGAGCGAACGCCCTGGCGCTGGGGTTCGCGCCCACCTTCGACCTGGCGGTCAGCTTCGGCGCCTTCGGCCACTTCCGCCCGAAGGACCAGCTCACCCTCTTCCGCCAGATCCACACCTCCCTCCGCCCGGGCGGCCTCCTCGCCTTCCCCCTCCCGGCCCCACCCCGCGTCGGCTCCCTCCCGTACTGGACCCTCCTGGGCTTCGACACGACGATGCGCCTACGCAACGCGATCTGGCGCCCACCCTTCGTCATGTACTACCGCACCTTCCGCCTGCCGGACGTACGGGCCCGGCTGACACGGGCGGGCTTCGACGTGAAGACGACGGCGATCGACGCCCTGGGCAGCCGGACGGACGGCAGCCCGGCGTGCCGGCTGATGGTGGCCCGGAAACAGCCCGTGTGACCTTGGCCCGAAACGGCTGGCGGGTGCGGATCCAGGAGTGCCAGAGTCGCCCCATGGACGGGGAAATGACCATGGACGCGACCGTCGCCGGGCTGCTGCGGCAGCGTTGGGGGGTGACGCTCACCGGGACGATCCTCCCGCGCTTCGCCGAACCGGGGTGGAGTTACGACGAGGAGGTACCGAGCGCCTGCCCCACCTGCGCGACTCGCCTGCACGCGCTGCGCCGACCGTACGAGTCGGCGGGCCGCGTCTACCGGTACGTGGCACTTGTCTGCCCCGGCTGCCCGGCCGCGTACACCCTTGCCGACCTGGGGCTGAAGACCTACGCCCAGCTGACCGCCGCGAACGGCCGCGGCGCTTCCGACGTCTCGTCCCGCGGCGGGTCCGCTACGACGGTGGTGGTCGTACCCGCGGCCCGGTCGCCTCGCCCCGCCTGGCCCGGAGACCTCCCGCCCCTGGGCGAGCCCGAACAGCGCGCCCTCCTGTGGTGCAAGGTGACAGACCCGGCCTGGCGGCCTCCCGAGGACGCGGTCGCCGCCGCCGACGATGTCCGGGTGATCCTTCCGGCGGGCGCCGCCTTCGATCCCCTGCGTGACCGTCTCACCGCGCTCGGGCTACCTTTCCGCTCGGCCGCGTACTGGGTGGAGGCCGAACAGGTCGGAACCGTGGGCGACATGGGCGGCCGAACCGACCTGGTGGCGCACCCCACCCGCACCACGGGAGCAACGGCGGCACCGGTCGCCGGACCCGGCGCCCATGCCGCCCGCGACTCCTTCGCGGCACAGTGGGACGCACTGGAGGAGCCCCCGGAGGCCGCACGCGAAGGCGAGGGCGGCTCCGCGGCCGAATCCGCCGCGTACACACCCGTCACGGAGCTCGTCCCCAGCGACTGGGCCGCGCTACTGCCGCACCCCACCTTCAATCCGGCGCAGTCGGCCGCCGTCCCCGAAGTAATGCGCGACGACACGCACCTGCTCGTCGTGGCCCCGACAGGGGCGGGCAAGACGCCCATCGGCATGGTCGCCGCACTCAAGGCGCACGCCGCGGGGCGCAAGGCGGCGTGGCTGGTCCCCCAGCGCTCGCTCACGGACGAACTCGACCGCGAACTGGCCCTGTGGCGCGACCACGGCCTCAGCGTCGTGCGTCTGACCGGCGAGTTCGCCGTCGACGCCGAGCAGATCCGCACGGCCGACCTCTGGGTGGCCACCACCGAGAAGTTCGAGTCCATCTGTCGCGCCGGCTCACTGCGCGACGCGCTCGCCGAGGTCAGCTGCCTGGTGGTCGACGAGATCCATCTGCTCGGCGACCCGAGCCGCGGCGCGTTGCTCGAAGCCCTGCTCACCCGCGTACGGGAGGACACCGCCGGCGTACGCATCGTCGGGCTCTCGGCCACCGCCGCGAACGCCGACGCGGTCGCCGACTGGCTCGGTGCCCGCCTCGTCCGTACCCCTTGGCGCCCCACCCGGCTCACCTGGCAGCTCCCGGTGCTGCCCACCGCGGACGCCCCGGACTGGAACGCGCGCGCGGCGGTGCGCACGCAGGCCGCGGTGAGCCTGACGCGTTCCGTGAGCGAGGACGGGGGCAGTGTCCTCGTCTTCTGCGGCAGCAAACGACGGGTACGGGCGACGGCGCTCGCCCTCGCGGCGGACCGGGGCGTCCCGACGGCCAGGGTGGACGCCGACGACGCGGAGGCCGTCGAGCGGCTCTGCACCAAAGCGGGCGTACGGCTCCACTACCGCGACTGGCCCTTCAAGCGCGAGGCGGAACAGGCGTTCCGGAGCCGTGAGGCCGACGTACTCGTGGCGACCTCGACCGTCGCGGCCGGGGTGAACCTGCCCGCCCGGGCCGTGATCGTCAGCGACACCACCATCGGCCTGGACCGCATGGAGGTCTCGATGGTCCAGCAGATGTTCGGCCGGGCGGGCCGGGTGGGCGCGGGCGAGCGGGAGGGCTGGGCCTTCCTCCTGACCGACGAGACGGACCGGTCCGAGTGGCAGGCCCGGCTGGCGGCCGGCTACACCGTGACGTCCCGCCTTGACGACCGGCTACCCGACCATCTCCTCGCGGAGGCGGTGCAGGGCCGGTTGTCCTCACTGGCCGACGCGGAGGAGTGGTGGGGCCGCTCCTTCGCCATGCACCAGGGGCACGACTCCGTCGACCCGGTCCACGAGGCGGCCGGTTTCCTGCTCACCTCGGGTCACCTCCATGGCCGGGGAGAGGGACGCTGGGAGCCCACCGCACTGGGGAAGCTGACGAGTCGTTTCATGGTCGACACGGACCCCGCCCACGCCCTGGCGGAGGCGCTGCGCCGAGCACCTGTCCCCGAGTCGCCGGAAGACGCCGAGGACGTGCTGGCGGCGTTGCTCAGCATCCACCTGCCCGTACTCGAAGAGGCTCCTTTCACCGACCGAGCGCGCCGGGCCCTCCTACAGGCGCTGCGGGGCGGCGGGCGTGCCGACGCCGAGCCGGTGGACGAGCCGGCCGACGAGGAGGCGAAGCCTGTCGCCGGAGATCTCGCCCGAGCGGTGCTCCTTCTCGTCGCTCACAGCCCCCACCTCTTCCGCGGCCGCTCGGGCTATGTCCTCGGCATCCCCGTGGAGAGCATGACCAACGTTCTGGAGGAGGCCCGCCGCTACCTCGCGTGGCTCGGCGCGCAGGGCCCGCTCGACGCGGTGCACCCCTGGATCGGCGTCGTCGCGTCCGACCTCGCCCAGCGCATCCGCTGGCGCGCCCTCGGCCCGACGCGCGGCGCGGGCCGTCTGCTGTGGATGTGCGAACGCATGGCCACGCCACCGCTCGCCCCTCACCTGGTCCCCCGTCTGTGGCGCGCGGCCCGCGACCGTGGCATCACCTCCCCGGACTGGCCTGGCACCACACCACCCCGCGACTGCGCGCTTCCCCCCGACCAGTACCGTGCCCTCCTCGCCGAGCGCGCGACCCACACGACACCGGACCCGGAGGCGGAAGGCTGCGGCGCGGTGGTGTTCACGCGCGGGGACCGGATGGCCTCGGGCTGGCTTGCCGCGTACAACGCGATCGGCAACTGAGCGTCCTTTTAGGGCCGTTCACGTAATCGAAGATGCGTACGAACCGGCACGAATTCACGCCGGTCGCTTCCGGGCTTCCGGGCTTCCGGGCTTCCGGGCTTCCGGGCTTCCGGGCTTCCGGGCTTCCGGGCTTCCGGGCTTCCGGGCTTC
>NZ_JAUPWM010000223.1:0-364 GCF_032436795.1 Streptomyces sp. P9(2023) | reverse complement strand
ATATTGGCCGCAGTGGCGTCGGCATTAGTGATAGCAGTCCACACCGACTGAAGCACGCTATCGCCCCATCCCGTATTTGTCAGGGCGTTCCAAGGATCGGGGTGAGCCTCCCCGATTTGGATCACCAGGCGGCTAGGATGGATGTCGAGGAAGTCCGTGGAGTTGGCTACCTGATAGGCTTTCGGGAGGCCGTATGACTCCAGCGTCGGGTCAATCTCCAACTCCCCCGCGACGATCTCACGACGACCCATGACCGTGAGGTACTTCAGACCACCCTTGCCGATGCTTTCAGGGTCAAACTCCTGAGTGGCGTCCCCGCCGTCACCAATATAGATGACGGCTCCACCCCACAGACGGGCAAGCG
>NZ_JAUPWM010000222.1:0-365 GCF_032436795.1 Streptomyces sp. P9(2023) | reverse complement strand
AAGGGAATCCATGTGCACCAATGAGGTGCAAACAATACAGTTTTGATGTCAATCAACAGGCACAAAGCCTGAGTGCTTGGGATCAAGAGTATAATCAACACAGTACAGGACAGCTCCATGGCTATCTGGACGACATAAAGTTGCCAGGTTTGCATTTATTTGAGGAGTACACCTACTATGCCACAAACCATTTAAGCACGGGCGTGTTCATGATTTTTCCCTGTTAAGAGGTCAGCTTATGTGTCCAGCCATCGGGGTCACTTCTTTTATTAACGGAGTTATTCTTTAAATTTTCTACATGACTATCGGATTTTTTTTCAAGTTGGGTACTGTTTATTCGTTCTCCGAATATACTAGCCAAGAAA
>NZ_JAUPWM010000221.1:0-365 GCF_032436795.1 Streptomyces sp. P9(2023) | reverse complement strand
TCGTACACCTCGCCCGTGTCGGGATCGGCCAGCGACTCCGCCACAGCAGCCTCGGCGGCGACCAGTTCGGTAAGGGCAGCGATCACGGCAGCAGCCTCGGTCTCCGTCAGGTCGGTCGCGGACGTGAGCGGATGTCCCACGACCTCCACAGCGAACTCGAGCGCGTCCTGCTTGTTCAGCCCGGCCTCTTTCACGAGTCCGCCGATGGTGCGGGTCTGGTCGGCGGACAGCATCGGCTCAGCCATGCCGCGCAGCGCCTCCATCGCAGCATCGACGTTGGTCGGGGCCGGGTCAGGCGTCGGCTGCTGCTGGGTGACCGTGACCCGCTCCGGTGGCGTGCCGGCCCCCAGTTCCTCGGGGGTGTA
>NZ_JAUPWM010000220.1:0-366 GCF_032436795.1 Streptomyces sp. P9(2023) | reverse complement strand
GCTCAGAAACGATACTGACTCACCTGACGGGCAGCCCAGAAGTTCGCTGCCGCCCAGGCAGCTCAGAAATGGAAATCTCCTGTGCGGCGTGGAGCCGAACCGTTCGCTGCCGCCCAGGCAGCTCAGAAATCATTGATTGCGAGTCAATGATAGGTAAGCACGTTCGCTGCCGCCCAGGCAGCTCAGAAAGTACTGTCGAGCTGTCTCATTGCCGCGCCCCTGTTCGCTGCCGCCCAGGCAGCTCAGAAAAACGGCATTCCCTGAGTGTTTGACCCCAAAAAGTTCGCTGCCGCCCAGGCAGCTCAGAAACAAGTGCAGAACACTGTTGCCACCGTCGTACCGTTCGCTGCCTGGGCGGCAGCGAAC
>NZ_JAUPWM010000093.1:0-1309 GCF_032436795.1 Streptomyces sp. P9(2023) | reverse complement strand
CTTTATTGACCGTTACCAGGTTGCTATCTCTCGTAATGCGATAGTCCAGCACTCTCATGTTTAGCATTTTTAGTCCTCATGTAAGAATTGGGCCATCTTGCGATCAAGCTCTGCCTGCTTATTTTGATCCACTGGTGGTTGATACTGGTCCCAATCCCTTAGCTGCTCGCTTGGTTTAACTTTGCTACCAAAGCTTTGCTTAGTGGATTGACCATCGCGCTTGGCCCAATTGCGGATCGTCGCCAAATGGTTTTTGTATGATTTGCCAGTTGAGGCCATATACTCTGACAGCCTCTCAATGCGTTGCTGCCAATCTTGAGGAAACTCTGACATAAGCTTTTCCTTGTCTTGATCGCTTAACAGTACATTTTGATATTCTCCGTATTTATGACGGATGATTTTGGGTTTCGGTTTTTTCAGAACCCGATCATCTTTTCTATCTCTCTCTATATCTATCTCTTTCTCTATCTCTAACTCTATCTCTGGTGGACATTTGTCCGACATTTGTCTTCCTCCATCGACAATCGTTGATTTAACGCCATTTTCACTACTGCCATCTGGACATTTGTCCGACATTTGTCTGGACATTTGTCCGACATTTGTCTTTGTGCCCTCTGACAAAAGTAAGTAGCTTTTTTCGGCATCAATTTTATTTCTTTGAGCTCTTTTCCGGTCTGCTTCGGTACTAGATTCACCGATAAAATTCTGAATTTCGAGCATGTAAATTGCTCCGTTATCTAGTATTTCAATCAGGTTAAGGCTCTCAAAGATTTTGATAGCTCTTTCAATGTCACCTACACTACAACGTGTAATCTGGGCCAACATCGTTGAGTTAAACGGGATCCGATCGTTAAACATCAACCGTCCATCGTACTTTAAGCTCCTGAGGTAGAGTTTTAGCAAAATGTTTGAGTAGATATAGCCATCTGGCATGCTTTCCAAGACAATCATTTCATCGCTATCAAAAAAGTTGTCCTTTAGCTTTAGGTAGTAATATTTTTTGTTATCTGCCAACTAATTACCCTCCTACATTTAGTTTTTTTCGTTGCTCGTAGTCCAAATAGAGGGGCATGACATCATGAAGCTCCAAAAACAGCAGTATCCCAATCGTATGCTGCTCCATATGGTGCTCTCTACACAACGCCATAAAACGATGTCCAGAGTGGTCTATCGCGTATCGATTGCGCCCCATCCCGACTGCCTCAACGTGCGCGATGTCTGCATGCTTACCGCATATGCAACATTTTCGGTATTTTAAGCAGTAGAAAAAACAGCATGAAAATTCTGACAGATATTAGTATCTTTTATG
>NZ_JAUPWM010000219.1:0-367 GCF_032436795.1 Streptomyces sp. P9(2023) | reverse complement strand
GCATTCTGATATCGAGGATCACGCAGCCCGCTTGTTCAATATCTACGACGTCGAGAAACGCTTGTCCATCGGCAAAGGTGGTCACTAAAAAGTCATATTCTTCGAGCATAAACGCCAGCGAATCTCGCACTGATTCATCATCATCCACCACATAGACGGGTAATTGTTTATCACTCATTTCTCGTTCCTTTTATGGTGTCTTTGGCTGCGTTTGGAGTGCTCGTCACGTTTTTGCTCAATGAAGGCACAGCTTGGAAGGGCAAGCAGAGTTGTACCAGGCAACCATGTGGATTGGTAGACTGAATGGTAAATTTGCCGCCATGCATTTCAAGCACATCTCGACAAATTGATAAGCCTAAACCCAGCC
>NZ_JAUPWM010000218.1:0-367 GCF_032436795.1 Streptomyces sp. P9(2023) | reverse complement strand
GCACGAACATCTTTGCGCAGAACCTTGCCTACTGGCGTTTTCGGTAGCTCATCAACAAAGACCACTTTTTTCGGGACCTTATAAGCGGCGAGTTCATTTTTACAGTGTTTCCTCAAGCTTGCTTCGTCTAATCCTTGTTCACGCAGCACTACATAAGCTTGAACTTGTTCTCCAGTGAGTGGGTCAGGAACGCCGACGACCGCTGACTCCATCACTTGCTCTAAGCCGGCGATGGCTTCTTCCACTTCATTGGGGTAGACATTAAAACCACTAACAAGGATCAAATCTTTTTTCCTAACCGAAAGCTCGCCAGTGCTCTGTTTTAATCCCTTAACCGATCCGCGTCCCGACTGTATCGGCATTCCAA
>NZ_JAUPWM010000092.1:0-1335 GCF_032436795.1 Streptomyces sp. P9(2023) | reverse complement strand
CGCTCATTAGAGGACCATCCCTTCTGCAGCCCTCACGAGTAGGGTTGTGACCTCTCGGTCCCGGCGGGTGCATGGCCATCGTCGCGAGCCGTTCGACGGCCAGCGTGAGTTCTGCCAGCCCTGCCGGGCCGAGGCCGTCTGATCGGCTTCAGGGACACGCCCCGCAGAGGGCCGATTAATGAGCTCCCGGCAGACGACCTCACCACCGGGCAGGTGCTCCGTCAGCGATACAGGAGTACGACGAGCGTGTTCATCGGATGGGACTGGGCGACCGAAACCCATGACGTGACCGTCATGGACGACACCGGCAAACGCATCGACCGGTGGGAACTGGCCCACACCGAGGAAGGCTTCGCCAAGACGCTGGCCCGGCTGCGCAAGCACGGAGCCCCGCAGGACCTGCCGGTCGCGATCGAGACCACCCGCGGCCTGGCCGTCGACCGGCTCCTGGCCGCAGGCCACCCGATCGTGCCGGTGCACCCCAACGCCTTCCACGCCATGCGGGCCCGGTGGGGTGCCTCCAAGGCCAAGACCGACGCCGGCGACAGCATGAAGCTCGCCGACTACCTGCGCACCGACGGTCACTTGCTGCCCCGCCTGGAACCCACCGAGCAGGCCACCCTCGACCTGCAGGCCCTCACCCGGACCCGCGCCGACCACGTCGAGGCCAAGGTCGCCGCCGTCAACCAGCTCGCCGCGCTCCTGGACGAACACTGGCCCGGCGGCAAGACGGTGTTCTTCGAGCTCGACAGCGACATCGCCATGGCCTTCCTGGAGCGATACCCCACCTCGGCCTCCGCCGCCAAGCTCACCGCCGGACGGCTCGAAGCCTGGTGCAAGCGCCACCACTACTCCGGCAAGAAGCCCGGCAGCGTCCTGATCGAACGTCTGCGTTCGGCGCCGACGGCGGCCTCTCGTCTCAGCGACGCCGTCATCGAGCGGCTCGTGCGCGTCCAGGTCCAGCTCGTGCAGGGCATACGCACCACCATCCGCGCCCTGGACAAGGCCATCGCCGAGGCCGTCGAAACCCACCCCTACGCGCCGCTGTTCGCCACCATGCCCCGCATCGGCAAGGTCAGCCTCGGCCAGGTCATCGGTGAGATCGGCCCGATCCTGGAACGCGCCCAGACCTGTGAACAACTCATCGCCGAAGCCGGTGTCGTCCCCGTCACCCGCGCCTCGGGCAAGTCCCGCACCGTCGCCTTCCGCTTCGCGACCAACCGCAGAGCCCGCGTCGCGCTCACGACCTTCGCCGACAACAGCCGGCACGGCAGCCAGTGGGCCGCAAAGATCTACAACGACGCCAGGGCCCGCAAGAAGCGACACCCCCACGCC
>NZ_JAUPWM010000091.1:0-1428 GCF_032436795.1 Streptomyces sp. P9(2023) | reverse complement strand
CTAGTACTCCAGCTGTAGATCGTGATCTTCATGGCTGGATTGCGGCTTGTCGCCGGTAATGGCTGGCCTGTGATCGGGCCTGGTGACGGCGTCGCCAGTCGGACCAGCCGAGCCGGTGGGCCAGGTCGTGGAGAGGCCGGACGGTGATGGTGAGAAACAGGTGCTGGATCTCGTTGCAGGTCAGGGGGATCAGGTCGTCGGGGCCTGGCCGGTGGGCATGCTCCTCGGCGCGGACGACGGCCAGGAAGGCGTGGGCGAGCATGGCGAGGGTGACCCAGCGGCTCCAGGACGGGTAGCGGCGGACCTGGTGCTCATCGAGCCCGGCCAGGCCCTTCTCGGTCTGGAAGGTCTCCTCCACCCGCCACCTGGAGCCGGCCGTCTTGACCAGGGCGTGCAACGGGACCGGCGCGGTGGAATGGCAGCGGTAGTAGGCGAGTTCGCCGGTGGTGCGGTTGCGCCGGATCAGCAGCTGGCGGTAGCCAGGCGCCGGATCGGCGAGGTCGATGACGGCCCAGTCGTAGAAGCGGTGGCCCTTCGCGCCGCGGCCGGCCGACAGTTTCTGCCAGGCCCGCCTGGGCAGCTTCGCGGCCAACGCGTCGGCGCGGAAGTTCCCTGCCTTGGTGGCTACTTCAGCCGAGCGGGCCACCGCGAGCACGTAGCCCAAGCCGCGTTCCTCCAGGGCCGCCCTCAGCTTCGGGTTGCCGCCGTAGACCTCGTCGCCGGTCACCCAGTCCACCCGGTGTCCGGCGTCCAGGAACCGTTCGATCATCACGCGGGCCAGCTCCGGCTTGGTGGCGAAGACGGCGTCCTCGCCGAGCCCGGCCGCCCGGCAGCGATCCGGGTCCAGGATCCAGCAGCGCGGGACATACAGCTCCCGGTCCACCGCCGCGTGCCCGCGGGCACCCGCGTAGACGAGATACACAGCGACCTGGGAGTTCTCGATCCGGCCGGCGGTGCCGGTGTACTGGCGCTGGACCCCGACGGTGTGGGTGCCCTTCTTCACGTCGCCGGTCTCGTCCACGACCAGCACCGCCTGATCGTCATGAAGATGCTCGACGACGTACTCGCGGACATCGTCACGCACAGCATCGGCGTCCCAAGAGGCCCGGCACAGCAGGTGCTGCATGCCGTACGGATTCGCTTCTCCGGCCCACTCCGCGATCGTCCAGCAGTTCTTGCGCGGCAGGTCCGACATCAAGCCCATCACCAACCGGCTGGCCCGTAGCCGGGGTTCGACCCGGGTGAACCGCCCCGCGATCCGGCCCATGACCACCTCGAACGCCTCCCGCCAACGGCCAGGATCTATGCTGTGACCTGCGGCCACCGACTCTTCGTTCGTCTTCACAAACAACGATGATCATCGGTGGCCGTACCCGTTCCCGAACCCGCCCCCACCAGCAGGATCACGATCTACAGCTGGAGTACTAG
>NZ_JAUPWM010000090.1:0-1477 GCF_032436795.1 Streptomyces sp. P9(2023) | reverse complement strand
ATGAGGTCTATTGGCCCTGCAGTCACTCGAGAGCAATCCCCAGCTTTCCTTCGCAACTCGAATGGAAGATTGGACTTGCCTGGGCCAACACAAGAGGCAGCCTGAATTCCCCGTCGTAACTCGAGAATCCCGCCGTAACTCGAGAAAAACCACGTGGCTCCCCCGTCATCGCAAGATGAAGCCCTTTCCCGCTACAGCGCCTCAGGAGAAGTCCCACGTTAGGAATTGGAGGTCGAAAGGGCACTTGGCACCCTTGATGCGACCCACAAAGTTCCCCGAAATCCCGGTCTCCCTCGAGAGGAACACTGAGGTTTTCCGGCACCCCCTCCTCTGAGCCCTTTCTCCCCTCCTGATCTGGACAGGAGGGTCGACTCCCCTGCTTTGTCTGGAAGGGGTTCCCGACCTTCCGGTCGCACCTCAGGATGAGGCCGGTCTCACGAAGACATTCCAGACGTGGCCTCGTGGGTGGTTCCACATTCCGTAGGACCCCGATTTCCCGGTCCCCTCTTGATAAGAACCCGATGCCCGGACACCTCTCCGAACTCCAGCCTGTGAATGAAGTCAACACGAAGGGGCAGTTTTTCCGTGCATCGTTCGGAAAAAACCCCAGGTTCCAAATACAGCTCGACAAGCGGCCTCTCTCCCCGGGGACATCTCGAGAGGCAAGCGGAGTTCCATGCCTCAACCCAAGACGAGGCCTGACTCTCCTGTCCCCAGTCTGCAGGGACCCTGCGATCGGAGTCTGAAATCAGAGGTACCCTGCGGTTCCTGCCTCAACTGGAGATGAGGCCCTCTTCCAATGCACCAAGCCCAGTGGAGTCCCGAGAGGCCCCTCCCACCTCCAGTTTCCCTGGCTTCTCAGAGCCACCATGAGAAGCCCCCTGAGGTCACCTGCACAAGTCGAGGGAACCCAGGGTTTCCTGCCTCAACCCGGGAAAGCCCTCGAGAGACCTTCTTCAACACGTCTCGAGGCCAGATTCCCCTACCATGGCTCGGGAGCAATGACGCGCTCCCCCTCGCCACTCGCATGGAGACCCGACTTCCCTGGCGCCCCACGAGAGGCTCACTGACCTCGCCGTCGTACCTCGTGAGAAACCGCACACTGGGGCCGCCGCTCGAGAACAACCCCGAGATTCCCCCGTCATCGAGAGATGAGGGCCTTCGTCTCCTGCATGGCCTAGCGACCAATCTCGCGACCTCTCTCCAAACGCCTCAGGAGGCTTGACTCCCTTGAGTCCACCCAGTGAGCTCCAAGAGATACCCGTCGCGATTCGAGAGCAGAGCGGGGTTCTTTGCTTCCACTCGAGATGAATGCCTGTCTCCCCGGGTGCGTCTGGAATGCAACCCCGAGATCCCTGTCGCCCCTGGAGAGGAACATTGGCTTCTGGACACAAGCCTAGATGAGGTCTATTGGCCCTGCAGTCACTCGAGAGCAATCCCCAGCTTTCCTTCGCAACTCGAATGGAAGATTGGACTT
>NZ_JAUPWM010000217.1:0-371 GCF_032436795.1 Streptomyces sp. P9(2023) | reverse complement strand
TTATAGAGAGGCAACGGAGCAGGAAGTTCAAACATTTGCGGCACATGCCAGCCTTGAAGTCGCAGATTCGGCTGGTTTTGTAAACGTCACAAATCAAGTTAGCCGGAAGCTTATCCACGCAATCGTCAATAACGGAACACTCGAAAATTACACGCCGGGACAAATTCAGGCAGCGGCTCAGCAAACTAATCTCGCAATTGACGTCCAGAATGGCCGAATTGTAATGCCAACGACACATGCGGACATCAAGGCTTTACTTCAGTTTCTGAATGAAAGCCGCTATTCGGGCCCATTGTCAGGACAGGCATTTGTGACCAACTCGCAGAGGCCGGCATGAGTGCGCTATACAGTGGTTTCGATGCCGCCGAAAA
>NZ_JAUPWM010000216.1:0-372 GCF_032436795.1 Streptomyces sp. P9(2023) | reverse complement strand
GAAAGCATTGGGCTATCGACCCAATGCAAACGCTAGAGCGCTGGTAAGTAAATCCTCCAATACTATTGGCGTATTGGTCAATGATGTCTCATCTCCATTCTTTGGCAGCATGGTCAAAGCCATCGATACCGTCGCTAGTGAACAAGGAAAACAACTACTGATAGGCAGTGGGTACCATGATGCTGATAAAGAAAGAAACGCCATCAACCTACTGATCAATAGCCAATGCGAATCTTTAGTTGTACATAGCAAAGGTATGAGCGATGAAGAACTTCGACAACTGGCTAATGAAATTCCGGGAATGGTGCTGATTAATCGAAGTATTCCTGGAATAGAATCTCGCTGTGTGGCTTTAGATAGATCGGAAGAGCA
>NZ_JAUPWM010000215.1:0-372 GCF_032436795.1 Streptomyces sp. P9(2023) | reverse complement strand
CCTCAACCTGTCTCAGCGATGGTGTACTATGGCGATGATCGCGGCGGAAACTTCTGGACAGAAAGCTCAGCTCAGGGACAAATTCTAAACGCGTTAGGGTTTATCATAAGCCCGCTTCCAGATAGGCTTAAAAACAACCATCAAATGGGAAAACGTAAAGATATTGTTCCGGTCAACGGAGAACACTTTGCTGATGCCATTACTGGCCGCTCTATTTTGTTATTTTCCGCCGATGACACCGCTATCGAACGAGTAAAAAACAACAAATTCATCGCCTACTTACCCGTGATCAAACAAGGAAATATTTTTCCAATGGGCAATGATTCTTTCCGGCTCGACTACTATAGCTCGATGAATTTACTGACCACTCTA
>NZ_JAUPWM010000089.1:0-1555 GCF_032436795.1 Streptomyces sp. P9(2023) | reverse complement strand
TGCCAGGTGTTTGAGTTGGGTGGGGTGTTGCGGGTGAACTGGGCCGTGGTGGAGGAGCTCTTCCCCGCAGGTCTGATCGATGCGGCGTTCGGGGCGTTCGGTGGGCTGTTGGAGCGGCTCGCGGATGACGAGGCCTTGTGGGACTCGTCCGTGCTGGGGCTGGTGGGGTCCGGTGAGTTGGCGGCCCGGTGTGAGGCGAACCGGACGGAGGTGGTGGTGCCGGGGGTGCTGCTGCATGAGCTGGGTGGTTCGCTGCGGGCTCGGGGGGATGTGCCGGCGGTGATCGCGCCGGAGCGGGCCATCGGGTATGCGGAGCTGGACCGGCGGGCTGCCCGGATCGCGCGGCGGCTGGGGGAGCTGGGCGTGGGGGTGAACACGCTGGTCGGTGTGGTGATGGAGAAGGGCTGGCAGCAGCCGGTCGCCGCGCTCGGAGTGCTCCAGTCCGGCGCCGCGTACCTGCCCATCGACGCCGGCTGGCCGATGGAACGGATCCGGCAGGTGCTGGATCGCGGAAGGTGCCGAGTGGTGCTCACGCAGGAGCGGGTGGCGGAGCGCCTGGTCTGGCCGTCGGGTGTGACGGTGCTGGCGGTGGATGAGGATGCGGTCTGGGCCGGCGTGGACGACGCGCCCGTGGAGTGCGCGGCGGGGCCTGAGGACCTGGCATACGTCATCTTCACCTCCGGTTCCACAGGGGAGCCCAAGGGGGTGATGATCGACCATCGTGGTGCGGTGAACACGGTCGCCGATATCAATGACCGCTTCGGGATCTCGGCCAGGGACCGGGTGCTGGGCCTGTCCTCGCTCAGCTTCGACCTGTCGGTCTGGGACATCTTCGGAACCCTCGCCGCCGGCGGCGCGCTGGTGCTCCCGGGACCGGAGGCGCACCGCGACCCGGCCGAGTGGACCGAGCTGGTGCGCGCCCATCGGGTGACTGTGTGGAACACGGTGCCCGCGCTGATGGAAATGCTGGCCGAGCACGCGGGCACCCGCCAGGACAAGATCGACGAGCTGCGGCTGGTGCTGCTCAGCGGGGACTGGATCCCCTTGAGCCTGCCGGAGCGTATCCGGGATTGTGCGCCGGGTGCCCGTGTGGTGAGCCTGGGCGGGGCGACCGAGGCCTCGATCTGGTCGATCCACCACCCCGTCGACGAAGTCGACCCGGCCTGGCCCTCCATCCCCTACGGACGGCCCCTGGCCAACCAGTCCTTCCACGTTCTGGACACGGAACTGGAACCCGTACCGACGTGGGTACCGGGCGAGCTGTACATCGGCGGCACTGGTGTGGCACACGGCTACTGGGCCGATCCCGAACGAACCTCGGAGCGCTTCCTCACCCATCCCACCACCGGTGAACGCCTTTACCGCACCGGAGACCTCGGCCGCTACCACCCCGACGGCACCATCGAGTTCCTGGGCCGCAACGACCACCAGGTCAAGGTCAACGGCTACCGCATCGAACTCGGCGAGATCGAAGCCCGCCTGACAACACACCCCTCCATCAAGGACGCCATCGTCACCGCCACCGACAACCACCTCACCGCCTACCTCATCCCGG
>NZ_JAUPWM010000214.1:0-372 GCF_032436795.1 Streptomyces sp. P9(2023) | reverse complement strand
CTGAATTTGGGCCGGGGGGCGCGGGGCGTTACTCATCCGCAGCCCCCGAACCTGTCTGTCTGGTTGCCCCAGATGTCGCGCCCCGGCCATGCTCCGCGTGCAAACAACTCGCACCCCCAGACATCGGGCAGAAGCTGGTCGATCAGCTTGCGCATTTCAGGGGGCTTGCGGCTATGTTCCCGGCGCACCGAGTCAATCAGATCGGGCATTTCCCCGTCGCTCGCCTCGATGACATTGCGGCAGGATTTCGAGCGAATGGCAGGCGAGCCGATCTTGCCCACCAGAAATGGCTCGCTGGCGGACCGAAGAACATAGCCGGTCCCGAAGGCAGTTTTACCCGCAGGGGTCCGCTTTATCCACGCGCCGCCGGTC
>NZ_JAUPWM010000213.1:0-373 GCF_032436795.1 Streptomyces sp. P9(2023) | reverse complement strand
TTGAAGTCGATGCGAATAGCCCTGAGTTTAATGATCCAACTAAGTTCATTGGTCAAGTTTATAGTCAGGAAGAAGCACTTAAGCTAGCGGAACAATACAACTGGGAAGTTCGTGAGGACGGTAAATACTACCGTCGTGTGGTGGCGTCTCCGCAGCCGAAATCTGTGCAAGAGAGCCACATCATCAAGCAAGCTCTTGAGCAGGACAATATTGTGATTTGTTGTGGTGGTGGCGGTATCCCTGTTGCTGAGAGTGATGGCGTAATGGGCAATATCGATTGTGTGATCGATAAAGATGCAACCGCATCTTTGTTGTCACGTGAAATCGCTGCAGATTATTTCCTCATTCTGACAGATGGGGACGGTATTTTTAT
>NZ_JAUPWM010000212.1:0-373 GCF_032436795.1 Streptomyces sp. P9(2023) | reverse complement strand
AAGCGATCGATAGTGGGGCAAGTGGTTATTTATCGAAACGATGTGGTCCTAGTGAATTAGTCGATGCAATTCGTATGGTGGCACGTGGACACCGTTATTTGTGTGCTGATGCGTTGTTTAATTTGAGTAATCCTCAAGAAAAAAATGTGCTGACGGAGTTAACCAAACGAGAGCGTGAGATTTTTTTCTTATTGATCCAAGGCAAAGATGCTAAGGAAATTGGACAAGTGCTATTTCTTAGTTATAAAACTGTCCATGTTCATCGAGCCAATATTTTGAACAAACTTGGTTTAAGTAATATTGTCGATTTGATTCGTTTTGCGATACAACATCGTTTACTTGCTCAAGATGCGTAATGAAAAATAGTCATTAT
>NZ_JAUPWM010000088.1:0-1567 GCF_032436795.1 Streptomyces sp. P9(2023) | reverse complement strand
CAGACTTCAAAAGCTGACCAACGCCAGCATAATTCAGTTTAAATCCAGACTTAGCCATAGCGCTCCACCATCACTTTCTTGTTCCAAGACAATGGAATTAAATCATCAATGCCTTCTGTCACAAAACCAAATGTACGCCACCGTTGACCAAAGAATTCAACTTCCTTGTCTTCCCAATCATGGGTATCACCTTTTGGAATTCCTAAAGTGTACACAGCTTTTTTTCCTGTTAAATTCAGCTGATTAATGACGTCATCAGATAAGGCTGGAGCGACTAAAACATTATCAACTAGTATCTCAACATCTTTTACAACTGGTGCTCCAAATGGGTCAACTGACATAACTTGCTTATCAATAAGGGTAATTGGTATTCCATGTATCTTCCCCATAGATATTGATCCCCCCTATTTTTTGTCGTTTCAGTCCTAACCGTTTGAGTTCCGAATCTTTAATAAATAATCCACCGCCAGGACTCAGATAGGTGCCAGACCAAGTATAGCCAAGTGCCGATTGACTTTCTTGTACCATTGGTTGACCTGTGGTTGGAGTCATGAGTGTCCTAGCGATGATGTCAACTGTAATAGCTTTTAAAACACTTGCGTAAGACACGCTATCGGCAAATGACTGGTCTAAATCTTTACCTACTTTTTCAGCTTCCAAGCGTAACGTGTCAGAGACGACTGCCAAGAGCGCCTCTGCACGTAACATTTCATCTGTTGTCAATGGTCTCCACAATAACGAAACATCTTCAACTGTTGCAAAATTAGCCATCATAACCTCCTATTTCGAGGCTACTTAGCCTCTTCTTTCTTTTCCTTAACTGTCTCTTTTACAAGTTCCCAATCACCAGAAAGGACAGAATCTGTTACGACTACCGCCCCAGTGTTTTTATCTTTGTAAATTGCCATAAATTCCTCCTAAAATTAATCTTGAACTTCTACACGAGCGAATGCTTTTTCGTCAAGGATGCCCCATCCGATGAACGCTTCAGAACGTAGTAAAATTTCATTGTACGCTTTAAGGTCACGACCAGAACCATCTGGATCACCATATTCAATAATTTCAAGTGGAATATTTTCTGCGTATCCCCATTTAAATTTACTTTGGAAGTCACCGACAATAGCGTGGTCTGTTTTAGCAGTACCGCCTTTTACTGTAAGTGTTTTGTTCATGTCTAGATTCATGTTAAAGAAATTATCTGGACGTTGCCCAAAGCGGAATTCTGGATATGCTGGTAATTTATCAGCGCCCAATTTAATTTTAGACATGTCTTGTCCTGCTTGAGGTGATAGAGCGATACCAGTTACTTCATTTCCGTTAACCACAATAGTGTTAACTGCAGAATCAATATTATCGTCAATTGTAGCTGCGTCGTATTTAACTACGTTTTCAGTAACAACTCCATCAAATGAGTTAGTAGCTTTGAACGATGCATCAGTAAGAGTGCGAGGTTCTAAACCGTGAATAGCTGCAATGTCAAACGCTTCTGCCATTTTTTTAGCAAATCCATCTGCATAGTGTTTTAAGAAGTTTAAACGTTTTTCTTCAGATGCATATTTAAATTCAT
>NZ_JAUPWM010000087.1:0-1571 GCF_032436795.1 Streptomyces sp. P9(2023) | reverse complement strand
GAGTATTTCTCTTTTGGTATAATGTCGAGATCAAGTTTGTTTAAAATGAATACTTTTCCCTTTTCTTACGGTTGATTTTCCAACGCCTACTAACTTGCCAACTTCTTCTAATGACATATTCTTTTCTAATCGCTTCATTTTTATTATCTCATTCATAAATTCACCTCCAAATCTTTATACTTCATTATAATACAAAAGTGTCGTAAAAGCTACTCGTATTATCGTTAAAAAGATAAAAATATTTTTCTTTTTATAAAAGTGTACTTTAAGACACTTTCTTGTTGACAGCCGATTTTACCCGTGGTATATTAAGAGTGTCTTAAATGACACGAAATGAAAAAGGGGGTGAGAAAATGAAATCGAACGTATTTCTAGGTCAGTTAAAAATGCAAGGTCACAATATCGAGTGGTTACTTAATCAAATGGCTGAAAGAGGTGTTAGCATTACTAAATCAACTATTTATAAAAAGTTGAGAAGTGAGTCCGAATTTAACGCATCTGAAATTAAGGTTATTTCAGACATTATGCAATACAGCGAAAAAGAAATGTATGATATTTTTTTTGAAGAATTGGTGTCCTAAAAGACACAATAAAAAGGAGGTTAAACAATGAACAAACCACAAATTTTTAATTTTGAACAAAACGAAGTTCGAACAATCTTAGTAAATGATGAACCATATTTTGTAGGTAAAGATGTGGCGGAAGTGCTGGGGTACCAAAACGGTAGTCGAGATGTGAATCGCCATGTTGACGAAGAAGATATGCTGACGCACCAAATTAGTGCATCAGGACAAAACCGTAATATGACAATCATCAACGAATCCGGCTTATATAGCTTAATCCTTAAATCCAAACTTCCATCAGCAAAGAAATTCAAGCGCTGGGTAACGTCAGACGTATTGCCAACAATCCGAAAACACGGAATGTACGCAAAAGAAGAACTACTTGATAACCCGGACTTACTAATCGAAGTGGCTTCCAGATTAAAAGAGGAGCGCACAAAACGTTTAATCGCAGAACAACAAGTAAAAGAGTTGCAACCAAAAGCTGATTATTACGACACAATCTTAGCCAATCCAAGTTTGTTACCAATTAGCGTAATCGCCAAGAATTACGGGATGAGCGCGAACAAAATGAACCAATTGCTTCATGAACTGGGCGTCCAATACAAACAAGGAAACGTGTGGTTGCTTTATGCCGATTACCAAAACGAAGGATATACCCATACTGAAATGAAATTGTGGGAAGGCAGTAGCCAGATGAAGCCTAATACCAAATGGACTCAAAAAGGACACATTTTCATTTATCAATTTTTGAAAAAACACGACGTTTACCCAACAATTGAAACTCTTTTTGAAAAGGAGGCTTAACCATGGAACTAATCATCAAAGGAACACCAGAAGAAATAAAAAAAGTGCTCCAAGCTATTGCGAGTAGCAAGGAGCAACCAAGAAGAAAACATCATGAATCAAAATTAGACTATGATCCACAGACGGGTGAAGGAAAGCTTATTCCTCAAATGAAATAATTACTTTCTTACTTCTGACTGGAATTGTCTGGTTGAATTTTCG
>NZ_JAUPWM010000211.1:0-374 GCF_032436795.1 Streptomyces sp. P9(2023) | reverse complement strand
CGAAGAGGCGTTGCAAATGGAGCCAATCAATCACTATTTACAAGCGGAATTATTGGTTGCCTATTACGTACAAACGGCCCTCGACCCTAGACAATCACTGAGTGTTGACCGTGCTAATCAATTAACCCAACAGTTACTACTTGCTGTCGATCAGGGCCACCCTTTGTCGCAACCACGTATTTTTGAAGCTTTAGCATTGCATGAAATTATCCGCGACAATCCACTGCGGGCCGATGCGTATTTGCAACAAGCGCTCAGTGTTCGTGAATCGGTGTTTGGTAATGTGTTATTGGGTAAGCTTGCTGAATTACAAGGCGATACCGAGCGTGCCAGTGAAGCTTACAGTGAGGCGTTTTATATGGATATTTCGCTCG
>NZ_JAUPWM010000210.1:0-374 GCF_032436795.1 Streptomyces sp. P9(2023) | reverse complement strand
CCGCTGTGGGCATTTCCTCGCCACGCGATCGTCATCACCCAAACCCGTCTGGGGCTCGCTCCCGAGTGGGCGATCCGTGTATCACAAGGCGATCTCAAATTCTGCCCAGAGGGCGCGGTGGTGCAGATGGCGTTGATAGCGAACCCGACCCGATCTATGCGGGGCGGCGGCGGTGGCCGAGGCACGCGCAAACCGCTTGCTGAAGCTGACCCGACACCCCAGGAGGACCAGTGACCCCCACCGCCCAGCACATCCGACGCCAACTCGCCGACCTTGCTGACCTTGCCGCACTGCTCCCGACCGCGCTCATCACCCGCACGCCCAACGACACCCAGCGTGGCGCGGCGCCGGGCAGCAGACCGCCCGCCCGCCTC
>NZ_JAUPWM010000209.1:0-374 GCF_032436795.1 Streptomyces sp. P9(2023) | reverse complement strand
GCCAAACGCAGTAGCCCACCTTCACTGTAATTGCGAATGGCAGCCAGTGGCTGGTTAAGCTCGTGGGCCAAACTACTACCCAGCTCGCCGACGATGGCAACGCGTTGTGAATGCTCTAACAGCTCGCTTTTTTCTTTTAATCGTTGCTGGGTTTGCTCTAAAGCATGTTTGCTTTTACTGAAGCGATACTCTAACCAGAAGTGATAGACGTTGAGCACAATGACAAACAAAAAGAGCGCCCATGCCCACTCCTGATGGGCGCGCAGCCAACGCAGAGCTTCTTTCCACCAAGGTCGTTGCAGTGGGTGTAAGTCCATTGCTTGGTAGAGTTTATCAATCGAGAGCAAGCTCACTGGAGAGGTCCATCCCGATGC
>NZ_JAUPWM010000208.1:0-375 GCF_032436795.1 Streptomyces sp. P9(2023) | reverse complement strand
CGCATTGCTGACCATGTCCAGCATGACGCGGTTGTTCGTAATGCCAGCTTCGGTCGTCCGGTCGAACGCGCTCTTGGCCTGGGCGTGCCCGCCAGCGACCTTTTCGGCCCACTCCTTGGCGGCCTTGCTGCCGTCCAGCACGGACTGGTTGAAGCCGAGCTGTGCGTCGAGCATGGCGACGGCAGCGTTGTTGGCGGCGAACAGGCTGTTGACATACTCGTCATAGCTTCGGGTCGCGGCGTCGGTGGCGGCAGAGAGTTCCTTCTGCTGTCTCGTCAGCGCCTCGGATGTCGAGCCTGCGTCCTTGGCGGCGATCTGGGCGGACCGGACGGCGATGGGGATGTCGCCACCCATCCAGCGCACGAGGTCCTCGTT
>NZ_JAUPWM010000207.1:0-376 GCF_032436795.1 Streptomyces sp. P9(2023) | reverse complement strand
GTGTGCTCTTCCGATCTCTGAATCAAACCCTTTGGCCATTTCCCCGTTTTTAGAAAGCATCACTCAGCAAGCGATCGAATACTGCGGACGACGACGAGACTTAGGAGGAGGAGCAAGTAAGAGAGAGCTGCTAAAAACTTAGTCGGCATATAGGAAGGTTGCCCCCTCCCTAAATGCCTAAACATAATTATTGAAAGGAATAACTATGTCTAATTCATATCCTATTGAAAACGATTTTTTTATAAACGTATTTCTCAGCTATCTGCCACGATTGGTTTAAATCCAGCCGAACGCGTTGTATTTTTGTCGAGCTTTGAATCTTGGTACCACTTTCAGCCCTATTCGGTTTATAGCTCGATTTGTACTGCTGCAATCT